>CAZAZH010000102.1:0-6912 GCA_964489585.1 uncultured Syntrophomonas sp. | reverse complement strand
TGAATTGCTGGGGATATGTGAGCGGCAGATTGGGAGGTATTATGAGACGAGGGTAAAGGGGTAACGCTCATTAAGATATTATTAAGGGGGAATTAATCATTGGAAAACGTTTCAAGTCTTGTACTTAAGGCCATATTTCAGGGAGTTATATCGGTATGGCCAATATTCGCCATTATTCTAGCACCGCTTGCCGTTAAGCTTATTTATGACATGTATCGAATGCAACGCCTGGCCCGTTCAGGTATTAATGATATTGATAAGATGGACGGAAAAACCTTTGAAAAATATCTGGAGGTATTATTCAATAAGCTGGGATACCGGGTGGAACGAACTCGTTATGTCGGTGATTACGGCGCTGATCTGGTAGTTCGGAAAAACGGAATTAAGACTGTTATCTAGGCGAAGCGCTATAAGAGCAAGGTGGGGGTCAAGGCTATCCAGGAAGCAGTGGCTGCCAAGGGATATTACCAATGTGATGAAGCTATGGTAGTTACCAATAGCTTCTATACCAACCAGGCAGAAAAACTGGCCCAAGCCAATGAGGTAAAGCTATGGAATAGAGATGATCTGGTAAAGGCATTATTATCAGTGAAAAATATTCAGGACGTCGACCCTCGTACTATGGAAGTCAGTGCAGCATTAGAACCTGAACTTCAACCTGAAAATGAGGAAATTAAGGGCAGGACGTTTGTGTAGTTTGCGGGCAACCGGTTTCTGTGAAAGTTAAACAATATTGTTTGGATCATGGTGAACGTTTCGGGGGTAAAATCTATTGTTTCCAGCACACTATCCAACATCATAGCCGGGAAACTTATTACCATTGGGGTGTTGATACCTACGACCATGGGGTTAGTTATAATCCCTTTCAGTTGGATATCTAGCCCAGGATAAAACTGCTGATAATTTATAAGGAGTAGCTTATGCAAAAACTATTAGTCATAACATCCTGCACGGGTAGTAAGATACATAGGCCGGATGATGCACTAACCCAGGAAGATTTCAGGGATTCAAAACGGTTAGCGGAAAAGGAAAAAAAGCTACATACATACCGTCTCCCGGCTGGAAAGATGTATACTGGAGCCCAGCACCTTCGTTTAAACGAAGGTGTTTTAGCATTGCGGGAAAAATACGGAAACGATATTGTTGATGTCTATATTATATCTGCCGGCTATGGCCTGATTTCCGAGAACTATCCTGTATTACCCTATGAGATAACATTTAATAAAATGAAGAAAGGCGAAATAGTGCAGTGGACACAATTCCTTGAAATTCATAAAAAAATGGAGGAACTGCTGCCCTACTATGATTTAGTCTTTTTCCTGTTAGGGGAGAAATACCTGCAGACGTTACAGTTGCCATTTGCCCAGGTTAACGGTAAGCAGCGCCTGGTGTTTATTTGTAGTAACAGTAGTCAAAGGCTTATTCCGCAAGAGTTCCCTTATTATGCTATTCCTCTGGGTCCCGACGATGCCCGGGAGTTTTGTTATGGCCTGGTAGGGTTGAAAGGACAACTATTCAAGCTGTTTGCCCATGAGGCTGTAAAAGATAGGGATTTATTGGAGGAGGTTTATAGTGCTCCTCAGCGGTTTATTACTTGCCTGGAACCTTATAGGCACAACTCTCACGCTTAATTAAGCAGGATAAATTTGCCACATAGACGAAATAATAAAATGTAAAAAGCAGATTAAGTCACTGTGAAACCAACTGAAGGGGGGACATGCAGTGATTAAGGATGTACTGGTAGAGGTTATTCTAGATGCGATGCAGCAGTTTGATAAAGAATATCGCAATAACGGTGAATGGTTAAATTGGCAGAATAACAAGAATCATAAATATGCAATAGAAAGAGATGGCCAGCTTTATCCAGTAAAGCAGATTATATCTATGGCTACAGGGCAACCGGTGAGCTCATTTAGTGGTGGCGATGAGGCTAATAATTATCTGATAAAAAAGGGTTTTAAGATAATGACACTTGCTGATGAACGAGGCGCTGAACCCATTAAGGGGTTAAGTGATAACTTGGCCATTATTTTAAAAGATTATGTATCCGCTCGTTTAGGCCAGCCATTTAGCTCAAATCATCAAATATGGCAAGTTTTTAAGGATATTGAAGAGATAATTAATGATAATGGGAATATACCGAATAATGTTAAGCTGCGGTGGGGTGTAGGGCAGGGAAAATGGGCCAAAGTCCCCTGGATAGCGTTTATGGATAAAAACAAAGCAGATTCGATTCAGAGGGGCATTTATGTTGCCTATTTATTTTGTCAGGATATGCAGGGATTATATTTATGCCTGATGCAAGGGGTAACCGAAATCATCCAAACAGTGGGGCGGAGACAAGGTTATCAGCAACTGCAACAGAAAGCAGAAGAAATGCGCCCTTACTTGAAGGGATTAGAGACAACAGGCTTTAAGTTGGATAATAACATAAAATTATATGCTGATAGTAGCCTGGGAAGCGATTATGAAAAAGCAACTATTGCTTATAAGTTTTATCCGGCGGAAATATTACCTGGTGATATTGAACTTACCCGGGATTTGGTTACTATACTTAATGCTTATCTTCATGTAGAAGAATCAGATTCAGGCTTGACTGTTATTGGTGAGGGGAATGATAGAGTGGAAAGATTGCTTATGAACATTGCCGCCCAGGGCTATACCTTCGAACCGTGGCAAATAGCGGCGTATGTTGCTGCTCTGCGTACAAAACCATTTGTAATTCTGGCGGGGGTTTCCGGTACGGGAAAATCAAAACTACCGGCTTTAATCAGTCAGGCAACCGGTGGAAATTGTCATCTGATTCCGGTAAGACCTGATTGGACTGATAGTTCGGATGTGCTTGGCTATTGTGATTTACAGGGGCAGTTTAAACCAGGTGCTTTGCTGTCAATAGTTCGGGAGGCTGCAAATAATCCTGATAAACATTTTGTTTGTATTTTGGATGAGATGAATCTGGCTCGCGTGGAACACTACTTTGCCGAGGTTTTAAGTCAGGTGGAAAACCGCCACCCTGATGGTGTCGGGGGATTTATTAGCGGACCGCTTATCTCCCAGGATTTAAAAGAGGAAGATGCCCAATGGGGCCAGCAAGTATTACCGCCCAACCTGGCTATTGTAGGGACTGTCAATATGGATGAAAGTGCTTATGGATTTAGCCGTAAGGTATTGGATCGTGCTTTTACCCTGGAGTTTTCCGAGATACATTTAGAATCCTGGGGAGATGAAAGTGCTGGGACTCCTGATATTAGTATTTGGCCGGTTGAACTCTGGTTTCCCCGGGCCATTAACCTGAACGGGTTACAGAATCTTACTGCAGAAGATAAACAGAAGATAGAGGAAGTTATTACGGTGTTGACTGAAGTTAACAGCATTTTAATTCAGGCTCAGTTACAGGTTGGTTATCGGGTAAGGGATGAAGTAGCCTTATTTGTATTACATGCAGAAGAAATTATAAGCTCATTCGTTAACAGGGATGGGATACAGGTTAATCCTTTGGATTTGGCATTACAGATGAAAATATTACCCCGGATTATCGGGGGCAGCACACCGGTTCGCAAGGTGGTGTTGCAACTATTAGGTTGGGCAGTTAATGGGTCAAAGAGTATCAGCGAAGAAGATGCGCGGATAATGGTCGATGATTGGGATAAAATGGGGCGGTCTACCTTCCTGGCAGATGCCCGCTATCCCCGTACCGCGGCAAGACTATGCCTGATGTGGGATCGTCTAATTACCGAAGGTTTTACATCTTACTGGATGTGATGTTATGGAACAGCTTTTTGAATTGGCAAGCGATCTGGTACATCTGAAATTTAGTTTATCCAGTAACAAAGGACCAACAAAACCTCCAGGCCAGGAAACTTCTGGTCGCCTGGTTATTACCACACACCGGGCAGGTCTTACCTGGCAAAAAGCATGGCGCCAGGGTGTACCCCCAAAGCTGGCAAATTGCCCGCAACAATATGCCGGGCCCTGTCTTTTTGAAGAAACCAATTATAAGATGTATGCTCGGTCTCAGCCTGGTCATAAATTGGATATCATCCATCGCGATCCGGTTATTATTAGAGACTTGGATTATGATGATGTTCATTCCACAGTTTATGGATATATTAACTTTGGTTCTCAGGTAGGTTATAGCGAATTTACAGTATTGGTTGATGATAAACCGGAGTTTTCATTTCAGGTTGAGGTTTTCCCCAGCAAGTTGGATTATGCCAGTGATTATGAAGAAATACTGGCATCGGTGCAGGATATGATGACAGGTTTGGCCATGGAGTACCTGCGCTCAACCTACCAAATGGGTACCACTACCCCCTCCCCGTCAACTAATTTAGAATGGTTTGTTCTCTTACGGGGCCTTATAGATGATTTGGAAAGGGCCATAAACTTTATTGCCCGTAAACCGGTAAGGGGATTGCAAAGAGAGCAAATGCCGGTAAGGGTGGAAAAGATAACGCATATGAATGGACGGGTTTTGGCTGCAATAAGGAAAGGTTCGGGCCGGGGTGGTTTTGTTCAGACCAGAAGTAACATACCGGTTCGTCAGTATATTTATGAAGACCGTCCTTACAGTACCCTGGATACTATGGAACACCGATGGTTATCACGGCAGCTGCAGCTTATTCGACAGCGATTAAATCGTTTACGTTTGGAAGAACGTAAGTTGGAACTGACTGCCCGGCGCCGCACAGCTTTGCAGGAATTAGAGGACATGGAAAAACGGGTGGTGCGACTTCAAGGTTTGGAACCGCTGGCCGCCGCCAGTGGGGAAATTCCGACAGGTTTTGTTTCGTTGCAGTTATTAGGGTCACCTGGCTACCGGGAAGCTTATACCAATTGCCTGGCTTTATCGCTGGGTCTGCGGATTGAAGGGGGCCCCTTACAGTTATCCGTTAAAGACTTGAATTTATTATATGAGTACTGGTGCTACCTGGCTCTGCTTCGTATAATCAGCGAGGAAAGCGGGCAGCAAATCCCGGTAAAAGAGCTGTTTGCGGTTAAACAGATGGGCCTTCGGGTTTTACTTAATCGGGGGCGGGAACAGCGGGTATGTTTTGCATCCGGTGGAGACCGGCGTATAACAGCTACCTATAACCCCAGTTTTCAGGGGGAAGCTATGCTTATTCCCCAGCGGCCGGATATGGTGATTACCCTGGAAAATGAGGCCTGGCCAGCTATGCATTTGGTTCTTGATGCCAAGTACAGGTTGGATGCTTCCGATGAATACATACAACGGTATAATTCCCAGGGTCCTCCGGAAGATGCCCTAAATGCGATGCATCGGTATCGCGATGCGATCCTGGAATTTCAAAACCGTAATGGTAAAAAACCGGTGCAACGGAGAACCGTGGTACAGGCAGCAGCCGTATTTCCGGGAGGTAGAACGGAAGATGCTTTTTATGATAGTAAGCTTTGGAAAGCTCTAAAACATATTGGAGTAGGAGCTTTACCCTTCCTGCCAGGTAACACGGAGTATGTTAGAGAATGGTTACGCAGTAGCTTGAAAATGGGTGGTTTCAGTATTGCCCAACATACTTTGCCCCACAGTATATACGAACGGGCCAGGGATTGGCGTTTATCAGCAGCAGAACCTGTAGTTATAGGTACCTTAAGTGCCGGCAACCAGGCCCAGCATTTACAATGGATTATTGAAGAGCAGGTCTATTACATGCCGGTGTTAAAGACCCAGCTGCGCCAATATGCCACCAAATGGGTAGCGATATACTCCCCCCTGGAAATACGCCGGCCCGGGGCAGTAGCTCATTATGCTGTCGTTGAAAGCATTAATATTGTTAAAAGAAAGGAAATACTAACCCCCTGGAGCCCAAAACGGAATTTGGAAGAGCTACAGGTACTTTTTAAACTAGGTGAGGTAATCGAAAAGAAACCCCCGGTAAGCAATATCAGTGGATATAGTTTCACTCAACACCGCTGGACCAGCCGGCTGGGCCTGGAGCGTGCCCACAATCTTGAAGAACTGTTGCTGGAAACGGAGCCGGAATGGAGATTATTTGAGGATTTAAGGGCTCTTGGCACCCGGTTTACCCTTGATCCCAGCGAACCGGTACGTCTACTGGATAAAGACAACCCTTACGGGCGAGTCTGGTTTCGTCTGGAAGACGGTTTCAGCATTCGTTATGCTGGAGCCTCGGGATATGCTATTAAGAAGGCACCTGGCAGCAAACCTCAGTATTTTGTTAACTATAATAAGCTTCTTAGAGAAATAGAAAAACAACTTCGGTAATAGTCCTAGGAGTTATGAAAAATACATAAAAGGAGCCTCCCATGTCAACAACCACTACCGGCCGTATCATTACCGCCTCTATTTCCTCCATCAAAAAACTTAACTGCGATGAAATCTGGCAGATTACCAGATCGGACAAGGTTATAACCGGTAATAAATGGGTGTCGGAACTGGCTCCGGGATGGGATTTGTTTAATCAGTACCTGCACAACTGGAAGGGTAAACCACCGGAAGAGTGGTGGCATCTGTGTGCCCAGGCCTATAATGAGGAACTGCAGTCGGAAGTAAAGCTTGCTGCATTAAGAAGGCTGTGGTCACTGGTTAACTACGGGAAGGTAATCGGTCTGGTCTGCTTTTGCCCGGTTGATAGATACTGCCATAGGCGGTTGGTGGCTGAGTTTTTACATAAGCATGGTATAGTTGCAGAGGAATACAGCGATCCGGCTTCTCAACGGGATGAATCTGTAGTTCAAGCGCTGCTTTTTTAAATAAGTCTTGGGACTGACCCCGCACTTATTGTTATAAAAATGTCTTGATATCATCAATAGATTTAAGGTTAAATATAGCTTCCTAAGTATCCCCCATGCTTACGGCAAGAAATATTTTGCCGACCGCTTGATTCTTATTTATACTTATGGATAGTAAAACTATGATTCGGGTTGAGGGGA
>CAZAZH010000101.1:0-6996 GCA_964489585.1 uncultured Syntrophomonas sp. | reverse complement strand
TATAGCGAATCAGTAAACCCAGCGAGAGCAGGGCAAACCCGGTGAAGACCATATTTATACCTCGGTCCTCTTTTATAGTAAGCCCGGTGTAGGGAGCAAAGCCCTGAAAAACAATGGTGTATCCTCCTAGATGCTGCGATTCCCCCGGGGCCAGGACCATCATATCCGCAATTTGGCCTTCCTTAAGTAATGTTGCCAACATACGGGGATTATGAGGATAGGGGCTTTTGGTCTGTAGTCCCATACCATTCTCCTGATAGTCCGGGATAAACAGCGCTTTAATTTCCAGATTGTTGTTATCAGGAAGCGGTACAGCTATCCCATTGGGTAGGGACAATCTCTGCTTATCTTCGCCCTGGATAACATCAGCTTGCATGAACCAGCCCCAGGAAGTCTGATAGATTTTAAGGCTGGCCGCTTTTAAAGGGTAATTTACAGCAATGTTCTCTTCGTAGTTGCTGCCTTTATAATCCTGCAAAGATAAATGGGAGTAATATTGCCGGGGACTATGGTCAGGATAGTAATCAACCTTAAATTTTTTAACCTGCAGGTACCCTTCTTTTAAACCATAATCCTTTAAGAGGACAGATTCCCCCTCATTAATTTCCAGGTAAACCGATTTAGCATAGCCTAAAGACCAGGTAGCACCCACAATAATAACTACCATACCCAGGTGCAGCAATAATGAGCCCACACCAGTTAACCTGCGAGCCTGGCTAAGACGCTGGTAACTGCATAGTAGTAGGCTCAGACAAAGAAAACCCAGTAGAACCTGGTACCACCATACTTGATATAGATGATCCAGTCCCAGCAGGGTAATAAAAGTGCCCGGGTATTGGCCATAGTGCTGAATATAGAATTGGCTGTCCGCGCCCTGAGGAATAATGGTTCCCACAGCACTTAGCAAAGCTATGAGGATTAAGAGGTAGATAGTAATCGACATAGAAGTTAAGACCGGAAAAATATTCCTAACCGGGTGCTTTTTGTTCAAAAATATACCTCCTACTTGCCTGAAGGGCAGGCCCTTATTAGTTTAAGCCCCGGGCCTCCCGGGCAAGCCGGGTAGATTTATGGGCATAATCGATGGACTTGCTTAAATTATTTAAAGTTTCAGTGGGGTTATGGAAACCATAGCCGTTGGTTACCACCACATAATCCAGGTACCATTGGGCTTTACGGTGTAAATCCATAGCTTGCTGCAGTTTTTCCTGGTTAACTCCCGTAGTTTCACGGCTGAGCTGTAATTCATTAATCGTTTCCAACACTGCTTGCGCAGCTAAATCCTGGGTTTCCTTGCATTGTTTTTGCATACCCTCGACTCGTCCCCGCAGCCAATCTACACCGTTACGGTGGCAGGTAGTACAGCTCTGCTCAATACGATTTAAGGGGCTAATCCATTCATGGGAACTAATTTTTACATTTCCTACCCGGGTATAAGGCATATGGCAATCGGCGCAGGCCAGACCGGCGCTTTCATGGGTGCTGCCTATAAACGTTTCATATTCCGCATGGCGAGGTTTAACCAGCCCGCTGCCGCTGATAGGATGGACTGATTCCGTAAATCCCTTTTCATCATAGTAGGCCAGAATTTCATCCGCTTTTACCCCTTTATCCCATGGGAAGGTAATTTTCTTGCTTTCGGGAAGGAAATAATAGGTGACATGACATTGGGCACAAACCAGGGTACGCATTTCCTGGTTGGATATTTTATTAAGATCACGCCCTTGCCTTTCCAGTGCTTCGATTAAAGCCGGGCGGCTAATACGCAATTTCATAGTTTTAGGGTCATGACAATCCAGGCAGCCAATGGGCTCGGTCAATTGCTGGTTAATTTCCTCAAAGGTCATAAGATAGTATTTATCACCGTATTTATTAATCATTTCCGGGACCTGGGATGACTTGCAAGTATTACAGGCGGCCCCGGATTTTTTACGGGCAGGGTCGATAGCTCGGATATCATCCAGGGTATATACATGGGCGCGGGGCTCATTATATTCGGCTGCAAATCCGATACCAGCGTACATAGTTTTCAAGTAAGGCTTGGTTTCAAAGTGAGAGGGATGGTCGCTGTTCTTGTAATTAGCCTGATAACTGTCCCAGTGTCGGGGATAGAAGGTGCCCCAAACTTCAGAACGGGCTTCGTTGGCGGCAATTTCCCCCACCGGACCTTCTGCTAAATCATGGTTGTGGCGGGTGAAAAAGAAAAATCCGGCCATTATAATTAACAGGGCAACCGGAATGGCCACCATAATAAACTGTTTGCTTCTGTCTGACATTACACCCTCACTCTCCTTTTAAGAATTATTTGGGATGAATAATTTCCCGATGACAATGAAAACAATGGTTTCCTCCGTTTTGACTGGTATCCCCAATTTCACGCATGATATCGCCATGACAACGCAGGCAATTATTTTGTACTACCCGTTTACTCATATCGGTAATGCGAATTTCTTCAGGAGTGGTATTGGTAATAACCCGATATACATCTCTGGTTCCGGTATAGCTTGCATAAACACTGCCAGTCAGCAGCCCATGAGGATCATGACAGGCACCGCAATTGGTTGCCTGCTGGTGGGGAGAATGCTGGTAAGTATCCACCTGCTCCTGCATGACATGGCAACGTCCGCAGAAACCGGCTTCCTCCAGTCCCAACACCGGCAGGCGGGTCAACAGCATGATTGCCAGACCGGCCCCGGCCAGGAGTAGTATCCATTTAAGCACCTTATTCATGAAAGCAGAACCACATTCCTTTCACAGGTGTACCTGGTTATGTATAGATTACCATATAAGGATATAAGTTCTTAAGAGGGAAATTTGCATTTGCGGTAAGTTAAGATTGAATAACTGCGTGTTTCAATAAAAGACTGCATTTTTTGATATAATCAATAAAAAGTAGTCTATTAAGGAGTGAAAACAATTAATAAACAGCCGAGAATTGGAGCTCATTTACCCATCGGGAAGGGGTTAAAGCATACTGCTGATGAGGCCGTGGCCCTGGGGGTGGAAGCCCTGCAGATTTTTGTGCGCAACCCGCGGGGGAGTGGGGCTCGCACCTTTACGGAAGCAGAAGTCGATTATTTTAAGGCTACCCTTTTAGCCCATAATATTAATCCGGTCGTTGTTCATATCCCCTATATTTCTAATCCCGCTGCTGCCAAGGATGATTTGTATGAATTGGCCCACCAGGTAGTTAAGGAAGATTTACAGCGCTGCAGCCTGATCGGGGCTGATTATCTGGTGCTGCATCCGGGTTCTTACACTACCTCTACGCTGGAACAGGGAATAGACAGGATAGCCCGACTGCTTAATGATGTACTTGACAACTATACCGGCAAGGTTACCCTTTGTTTAGAAACTATGGCCGGGCAGGGAACAGAAATTGGTCGGGATTTTAATGAGATTAATGCTATATTGCAATTAATCAATAATCGGGAAAGAATAGGGGTATGCCTGGATACCTGTCACGTTTTTGCTGCCGGCTATGATGTGAGCAGTGAGGAGGGCATTGCTAAGGTGTTGGAGGAAATCGACCTCACCTTTGGGCGAGATGCTATCAAATTTATTCACAGCAATGATTGTCAAAAGGAATTGGGTTCCAGACGTGATCGCCACGCCCATATCGGTGATGGCTTCATCGGGGAAGCTGGTTTTAAACGATTGCTGCGGCATGATTTTTTTGGCACCTTCCCCTTTATCCTGGAAACTCCATATGAAGAAATCGACCGCGATATTGCAACCCTGAAGAAATTGCGGTAAGGGCAGAAATGTTTCACGTGAAACATTTCTGCCATCAAACAAGCGGTAAAGCCATTTGCCCCACATTTAAACGGGGGATTTTAAAAGAGATAACAAAGGTACTTCCATCCGGGCTGGTATATGGAATAATACTGGCTTCATGGCGTGTCACTATACTATAACATATGGCCAAGCCTAGCCCGGTACCATTATCCTTGGTTGTAATGAACGGAGTTCCGAGTTTATCCAACAGATCCTGGTTAATACCGTTACCTTCATCACGTACCGACAGGACTACATGTTCTTCTTCCCGATAGGTGCTAATATATACCGTACCTCCCGCTTGCATGGCCTCCAGGCCGTTACGAACCACATTAAGTATGAGCTGGCGGATTTCCTTTTCATCGAGGAGCAAGTCCGGAATTTCGGAAAGGTTTAGAACAATTGATTTATCGGCCAGCATGGCGTCAGCCTGCAGCAGGGGGAATATGGCAGTTATAATGCTGTTTAAATTACGGGGTTGTAAATCAACCAGCTTGTTTTTGGCCAGGGCTAAGAATTCACTAATGATTGCGTTGGCCCGTTCTAACTCATCCAGCATAAGATTAAAATATTGCTGGTGGTGGACAAAATCCTCTTCCTGGCTTAAAATCTGCAGGAATCCTTTTACCGTAGTCATGGGGTTTCTTATCTCATGGCCTATTCCTGCTGCAATTTCCCCAACTGTATTAAGCTGATCTAACCGGGCCATCTCTTTTTGGATTTTCCGGTGCTCGGAAATATCTTCTAAAAGCAGCATAGCACCAACAATAGCATCGTTTTCTTTGATTGGTGAACTTTTGATTCGCACCAGGGCTTCGGTGCCGTTTTTACGTTTTACCATAGTTTCGAATATTCCCGGTTTACCGTCTAGTAGACGAGTACCAATGTAAGTGGCCATTCTCTCTTTGTCGGGGGGTATAATAAAATCAATTACATTACTGCCCAGTAATTCTTCAGGCTGATAACCTAGTTGTTTATATACAGTATGGTTAACAAAGGTTATGCTGTGGTTTAAATCGTAAGTTACGAATACCTCATTCACCGTATTTATCAAATAGTTTAAATAATCCAGCCGCTGCATTAGTTCCTGTTCACTATGGCGCAAGCGGGTTTCACTGGCTATTAGCTCCTCTTCCATCCGTTTACGCCGACTTATATCCCGGCAGATGAATATCAGATAAGGGCTATCGTTACCCCGAGGCATAACCCTGGCATTGATTTCCATCCAGATATAGCTTCCATCACTTTTATTAATCCGGCACTGTATGCTACCTTTACCTTTTTCCAGTCCTTCCTGTACTTGTTCTTTTATCATTATTAACTCATCCGGATGAACATACTCAAAAATATTCTTATTTAACCAGACCTCCACGGGATAGCCCAACATTTCTTTTAAGGCCGGGTTTTGATAAACACTAGTCAGGGTCGAAGAGTCTACAATAGAAATGCCATCATAAGCGTTATCCACAATTAAACGGTATTTTTCTTCAGAATTGCGCAGGGCGATTTCGGCCATTTTACGTTCAGTTATATCGGGGGTTATAAGCAGAATATCCCCCTTATATTCCCCTGATTCAATTACTTTACCAAAGCTATCCAACCAGCGATAAACGCCGTCCTTATTATGTGAACGGTACTGAGTACCATCGCTGCCTTTTTTGATACCTTCTTGAAGTTTTTCTATAACTGCTTCTATATCATCTGGATGCATATGTACTAAACAGGATTTTCCCAACAAATCTGCTGCTGTATAACCAAATATACGCTCATGAGACGGACTCAAGTATTTATGTTGAAAGGTTTCGTGGTCGATAATGGTAATCATATCATAAGCATTTTCTGCAATTAACCGGAAGTGTTCTTCAGATTTCCGCAGGGCCTCTTCAACTTCTTTTTGCTGGGTAATATCAATTAAGGAGACAAAATAATAGGCTAATTGGCCAAAGTTATCAAATCCCTCCAGGATTGACATATCCACAACTATACGACAACCACCCGGGAGGGGCCATTCTCTTTCGCAGCGGTAGGCACCTGTTTGTTGGAGTTCCTGAATTATATCAGCCAGGTATTCCTGCCAGGGCGGTTCTATTTGTTCAAGGTGTTGAATGCTTTCCCCGCTGCGACCGATAAGCTGGTAAAAGGCCTCATTACAGGCTATAACAGAGCCATCGGCATGGAAACATAACAGGGGTTGGCGGGAATTATTCAGGGTATGGTTAACCATCTGTAGTTTTTCCATTTCCCGGTTTTCTCTTTCTATAACCGCTAACCAGTGTTCAGCTTCCCAGCGATCGCTGGTTATTTTTAAGAAGCGTTCATCGGGAATGCTGGATAGGTTAACATATAGTTCATTATTTTGAATAACTATCGGATGGCTCACAATAGCGTATTTTAATATATTGGGGTCAGTTTTGAAACGATCATACTGGCAGAGAGCTACGCAGGGGTAATGAGGAAAAATAACCGTATTCATACGGGAATTAACTTCTACCATGTTATGGGCAGATTCCATTCCTAATAAGGTATATAAAGATTCATTGGTAAAACGTACTGCCGGGTAACCGTCAGCTAGCCATTGCTCCAGAGATTGTATATAGAAATCCTGTATCTGATCCAGGCGGTCGCTAGCACACTCTCCTGGTAGTATACTTTTATCTAAAATTAATAGTTGTCCCGATTCTTCATAAGCTACTGTATTTATACCTTCTTGCATGAGGCAATCTAAGATATACTGTCTACTACGGTGATTAACTCCGTAAACACATTTTTCCCCTTGCTTAAGCCCGGCTATGATAAACGGAATAACATTATCCCGCCATTCTTTTTCCGATTCATATATCAGGCAGGCATGATCGTGCGGTTGCAATTTTAATACTCCCTGATTTTTAAAAGGCGTATCCATATCTGATGACCCCCGCCAACAAAAATTGCTCATATTTTACAATTATAGGCTATTTTATGATTTTTGTCTCTTACTTTCTCTAGAGTAGTTTAATTTCTCTATTACGTTAATTTCCATAAGTATTGTATATAATATGATTACGTTGATTGGTAACAGGGAGGATTAGTAATGAAAAAATATCGGCAGGATCATAAAGGGTCGAACCGCCAGACTCGTTTGAATGTAGCTCAACCGGAAGAATTAATGAAGTTTTTGATTGAAAAAATGCCTGATAAGAGCCGCAATAACATAAAGTCTTTGTTAAGTCATCGCCAGGT
>CAZAZH010000100.1:0-7018 GCA_964489585.1 uncultured Syntrophomonas sp. | reverse complement strand
TATAATTTGCACGGAAATTATCCGACAATATTAGCGGCAGGTTTGGTAAAAGGAGGCTTATTTTAGTGTTTACGAGCTATGAAGAAGTAATGGACTTTTGCCGGGAACGCGGCATTGAAATGATAGATTTTAAGATGATTGACCTGGTGGGCAGGTGGCGTCACCTTAGTATCCCCGCCTCACGATTTACCCCCGATACCCTGAAATACGGTATCGGCTTTGATGGTTCCAACTACGGTTTCGCACCGGTAGAAAACAGCGACATGGTTTTTATCCCTGATATTTCTACCGCCGTCTTCGACCCTTTTACCGAAGTAGCCACCCTGAGCATGATTGGTGATGTTTACGTTATCGCCCAGCCCGATAATTACCGCTTTGATCAGGACCCCCGCGCTATCGCCTTCAACGCCGAAGAATATATGAAATCCACTGGTATTGCCGATGAGATGCGCACTGGTCCCGAGTTTGAGTTTTTTGTTTTTGACCACGTAAGTTTTGAATGTAATCCCCAGAAAACCGGGTTTAGTATAGATGCAGAGCAGGCTATCTGGAACAGTGGCGAAAATGAATACCAGAACCTGGGATATAAAGTGCCTCACAAGGGTGGTTACCACACGGCCCCTCCCCAGGACGTTCTTTACGACCTGCGGGCCCGTATGTGCCTTTTAATGGAAGAAAACAATATCCCCGTAAAATATCACCACCATGAAGTAGGTGGCCCGGGACAAATTGAAATAGAAGTAGAATTTGGCGGGATGCGGGAAATGGCAGACCGTACCATGTTGACCAAGTATTTAATCAAGAATATGGCCTTTGCCGAAGGCAAAACCGTTACTTTTATGCCTAAACCCATTTATGGTGAAGTTGGCAGCGGTCTTCATGTACATATGCACCTGTTTAAAGATGATAAACCCATTTTCTTTGACCCTGATGGTTATTCTCAGCTAAGCCAGGAGGCTTTATATTTTATCGGCGGTATACTGAAACATGCCCCGGCCCTCTTAGCCTTCACCAACCCCAGCACCAATTCCTACAAGCGTCTGGTCCCCGGTTATGAGGCCCCGGTGAGCATATGCTTTGGCACCGCCAATCGCAGTGCCGTTATCCGGGTACCGGCCTATGCCAAAGCCCCGGAGCATAAGCGTTTTGAATTCCGTTCCTCTGATGCCACCTGCAACCCTTACCTGGCCTATTCGGCAATGTTGATGGCCGGTTTGGACGGAATTATTAATAAGATTGACCCCAGTGCTGAAGGATTTGGCCCTTATGATATTAATCTCTACAACTTACCCCCGGAAGAACAAGCCAGGATTAAAGGTTTACCCAAATCTCTGGATGAAGCCCTGGATGCTCTGGAAAAAGACCACGAATTCCTGCTGGCTGGTGGAGTATTCCCCCAACGATTAATAGATATATGGATTAAAAACAAACGCCAGGAAGCCCGGCGGGTAAACGATATCCCTCATCCTATGGAATTCGAACTCTACTATGATTTGTAAGTATATCAGGGGGATACCCTGAAGGGCACACGCGGTCCTTTTGATATGTTTGGTATCATACGCACTTTAGACTAATTTGGCACGGGTTTTAGACGGCAGGCTCAATATTCTTTATCGTTTAATTTCAATACCACCCAGTATACAAAAGCAGTTAAGGTTGACTATTTTATCAGCGCTTTGTAAATCACCGCTTTGCATAGTTGCACTACCTACTATTCCCCCTGACTCCCGGCCCAGTAAATCAATTCCGCCCATTACTGCAGTTCCCTTACAGGTTACGGCCACATCTTCAGGCACGATAACGGTTATACCACCCATAATAGCGGATAAGCCAAGATTGATCTCCCTTTCGCGGAAGGTGGCCTGGCGTATATCAAGTTCAATACCACCCATTAGCGCAAGATAATCTGCACTTTCGAGCTCCCACCCCGCGTTGTTCTTCTCCACAGCGCCCATTATGGCCAGATGTCCGGAACTATTAGACTTGTTTTTACTGAGCAGACTCACACCGATTAAGATAATGATAACGGGCCAGAATCCCTGCCAGAATTTTTGCATATTGATATCAAAAAAACCTGCATTACGCCCCAGGAACATAACGCCCAGGGCAATCAATAAACTGCCTGTTACAATACCGGGAATATCGCGCCGGTTTACAATAAAATTGATCCCTGCAATGCCTAGTAGCAGTGGCCATAATAAACTGACCAGATAGGTGAAGCTAACATCAACCATACCAAAATTATCGAGCAGGGCAA
Source organism: uncultured Syntrophomonas sp. (assembly GCA_964489585.1). Classification (GTDB taxonomy): domain Bacteria; phylum Bacillota; class Syntrophomonadia; order Syntrophomonadales; family Syntrophomonadaceae; genus UBA4844. The sequence goes on along the minus strand of CAZAZH010000100.1, from coordinate 4,761 downwards.
TTACACCTATCACAATAATGAGTATACCTGCAAGATAGCGACCGCTAATTTTTTGCATATATTGCTCTCCGTTTCTGCAATAATCTACTTCAATTATGTTCTTATTGTAGGCTATTTTATGGGAAAACAGCAATAGTGAATTCGTATTCCCGGCTGCCGGCAAATCTAACCCGGATCCAACCCTGGAGCATATGTCCGTTTTCTATTCCCGGGGAACCGTCAACCAGATGGCCGATAACCCGGATATCGATTGGTAGACCCCGTTGCTATGACCGGTAAACTCTCGGTTGGCAATAATATAATAATATGCGGTGTGCCACAAATATACACAGCTTGCCCGCACTCTGGATTCATGTTAGTATAAAACCATAATTTATTAAAAATAGATTGGAGAAATCAATGCGCAAGCATATTCTGGCCTAAATAAATATACGCAGGTCGAAAGGAAGAATGAACAAATTTCTTCAATTGTCCTGTTATGTCCGGAATGCTTGTAACTTATTGTTAAACAATAATCCGGTCAATAAGCCGAAATGGTTTAGTGACCAAAGCTATTCATATAATGAAAGGCTGTAAGTAACAGGGGTTGCTTGCAGCCTTAAATGTTTTCTGGAGGTGTGTGTGATGCTGGTAAACTGTCGTAAGATCACAAAAAGTTTCGGAGACAAAACGGTTTTAAATGGTGTTGATATAGATATATGCCAGGGTGACAGGATTGGCCTGGTAGGCCATAACGGAGCGGGAAAAACTACTTTGGTCAACATACTATCCGGTAGTTTGGATTATGATGGAGGTAGTATTATTACTACTCGTCAGGAGTTTAATATCGGCTATTTGCGCCAATCTGAAGTTGAACCCCAGCTTTTCCTTAATGTATTAAGTAATGAAACTAAGGTTAATGGTGAATTTCAGCGTTTGACCAGCCACCTGGGCATTAACCGTATCCATGACTGGTCCGGGGAACGATTACGGAATCTCAGCGGTGGTGAAAAAACTAAACTGTCTCTGGCTGCAGTCCTGGCCGCCCAGCCTGATCTTATTATTCTGGATGAACCTACCAACCATATGGACTATCAGGGGGTTGAATACTTGGCAGCGGAACTCAACCGGTTTTCGGGAGCAGCCATTATCATTTCCCATGACCGTTACTTCCTGGATAATGCGGTTACACAAATAGCAGAAATTGAAAACGGAAAGATAAAAATATATCCGGGCAACTACTCCCGCTATCGGGAAGCAAAACAACAGGAAACGGAAAATCAACGGCACCTCTACCAGTCCCAGCAGAAGGAGCAACAGAAGATTAATGCAGCTATAAGCCAATTAAGAAACTGGTCAGACAAAGCTCACCGTGAATCCCGGCAGAAAGGAGAAGGAATAGGGGGCAAGGAATATTATCGTAAGAAAGCTAAAAAGCGTGACCAGGCCATAAAATCCCAGATTAAGCGCCTGGAAAAAATGCGTGAGGAAGGAATTGCACGTCCAACCGAAGATCCCCGGGTAAACTTTAATGTTTATGCCCGTGAAAAAGGAAACCGACGCCTCCTGGAAGCAGACAGCATCAGTAAAGCGTACGGGAAATTAACCTTGTTCGAGGATAGCAGCTTTTATATTAACCGGAGTGAAAAGGTTGGCGTTCTTGGCCTCAATGGGTGTGGAAAAACTACTCTGGTAAAGCTGATTCTCAGCTTGGAAAATCTGGATGAAGGTAGATTGTTCCTGAGCCAGTCAGCCCGGGTAGCCTATGTAAGTCAGGAATTACCCCGGGATGAAAAAGAAAACCTGAAAAGTTTGGTAAAGGATTGGCCCCTGGAAAAGCAGAAATCTACTTTTCAATTGCTGGTAGGTATGGGGATAACCTATGATCGCTTGTCCATCGCTCTCGGAGAACTGAGCCGGGGCGAAAGAATGAAAATAGCAATCGGATTGGCATTGATGGGTGAATATGATTTTCTCGTACTTGATGAACCAACCAACCACCTGGATATATACAGCCGGGAAGCCCTGGAGGAAAGCTTGAAGCAGTTTCCGGGAGCAATCCTGCTAATTTCCCATGACCGCTACCTCCTGGACCAGGTTTGTAACCGCATACTGGTCTTTGATAATCAAAAAATAATGCGTATTGAGGGACGGGTGTCGGAATATTTAGCCCAGAAACAAGAAACCCGGACAAAACGCAGTTCAGGGAAAGCAGGCAACGGTGAGGAATTACTCCTGTTGGAAACCAGAATATCATGGGTCATCAGCGAATTGACCCGCTATAAGCCGGGTGAACCTGATTATCTAGCTCTGGAGCAAGAGTATAATGAGCTTATAGAGCAGAGAAAAAGGCTTAATATGTGGCGATGAGAAAATATTATAAACCCATAACGTACTTTACCGTTTTAGGTTAGATAACATACCTAATAATAATGTGGTTTGCCATAATTAGCCACAGTACAATCAGGATTAAAGTTGTTCACTTTGGAAAACAGAATGGAGGTGTCTCAGAAATCTATGGCTTCATAAATCCGCAGAGACACAAACATGGATAAGCCCAGCAGAAGAATTCCCCCACCGGCCCCGGCAGCCAGCAGAACCACAGGTTGGGAAACCGCAATGTTAATAAGAGCTTGAGCCCATTCTGTCTGACTATTATCCATAATATAGCCTTTTACCCCAACCGGAGCAAAGAACAGCAACATAAAAAACATAACTGTTGTTACACGAGCTGCCTGGTTACCGAATTTCAGGTTCATCGGCATAACAATCGCCAGAGTTACTGCCACCATTATTAATACGATTCCTACATCGACTCCATTCATAAATCTTATAGCTAGCGGCAGTGGCAACAAGTTTATTACGATTCCCAGGGTTCCGGCCACACACAAAGTCAGAAGAGCCAATACCAGCGCACTCAAATATTTAGATAGAATTATTTCATATCGGTTTACCGGCAGACTGTTCAGCAACATGTTGGTCTGGTTTTCATATTCTGCCATCAGGGCTCCCATGATCAAAATATAGGCCGCACCATAAGCTGCCATAATATAGAGGAATTTATCAAATGGTGGATTCATGGAGAAAATAAAGAGAATTGCAAGCAGGTATACTAACGCCCAGTACATTGATTTTTTTAGTACCAGCAGATCCTTTAATACCAGTTTATCCATTTTTATTCCCCCTCACATAATAAACCATGATATCATCCAGGCCTGCCTGATCCTGCAGCACTGTATCACCAAAAAACTGACGCACACTCCGGGAATCTGCAGTTAAGGCCTCAAAGCCGTACTGGTTTTTTCGCATGCCAATAAACATTTTTTCGGTCTCTGAGGTTAGTAGATTTAGAGCTCCCTTAACCAGCACATGGCCCTGCAGCACTTCATCCTTGCCCTGGCACAGGACAATTTGACCTTGATTGATAAAACAGATATAATCAGCCACCCGTTCCAAATCAGTGGTTATGTGAGTGGAAAATAGTACGCTTTTGTTTTCCTCTATCATTAATTGCCGCAGGATATCCAGCAGTTCGCTGCGGAAGACCGGATCTAATCCAGAAGTAGGCTCATCCATAATCAAGAGCTCCGCACCATGGGATAGAGCTATAGCCAGGCTAAATTTGGTGCGCATGCCACGGGACAGGTCTTTTAATTTTTTATCAGGCGGCAGGCCAAAATCCAGTAGATGGCACTGAAAGGCTTTCTCGTCCCAACCCCGGTAAAAGCGAGCCACGATACGGCGGTTTTCTAGTATGCTCAGGTTCTGATAATAATGGCTGTCGTCATATACAAAACCGATGCGCTGTTTTATTTTCTTTCCCCAGCGGCGATTGTCCAAACCAAATACTTGAATCTCCCCGCTGTCACGGTGCATAAGATTCATCACCAGCTTAATGGTGGTAGTTTTGCCCGCCCCGTTGGGACCGATAAAACCCATGACATACCCGCGAGGCAGAGCAAAGCTGACTTCATGCAGGCGAAAATTTCCCAGGTTTTTATTCAGGCCTTCAATCTCTAAAACATTATCCACCCATTAACCCTCCTCATACAGCAGCTCCACGATGCGCTGCAGCTCCGGCAAGCTAAGTCCCAGAGTACGTGCTTCCTGGATTACTGCTACCATTTTTTCCTCGATCAGATTTACCCGTTTTTCCCTCAGCAATTCCGCATTCTGTGGGGCTACAAAGGAGCCCTTGCCGGCCACGGTTTCAATGTAGCCGTCCCGTTCCAACTCCTCATAAGCGCGTTTAGTAGTAATAACACTGACCTGCAGTTCCCTGGCCAAGTTACGAATAGATGGTAAAGGCTCTCCAGCTGTTAGTTCTTCCCGTATAATAGCCCCTCGTAATTGTTGGTAAATTTGATTGTAAATTGGTTCATCCGAGCGATTGGAAATTATGATGTTCAAAGATAAACACTCCCAAGTGTATACTTCGTATATAGATTATATATACAGTATACTTCCAGAAGTGCTTTTGTCAACAATTATTAATCGTCATTGTTTATACAGAACGGCTATTACCTACTAAATAATCGGCATATCCTTTCTCTAACTCTGTATTAAATTCTGCCTCTGTCATGATATCGACTAGTTTAAGCTAATCGACTCAATACACCGTATGTCGTCGTTTCTGGGATTGTTTACCCGGTTGATACCGGAAAGGCGTCGAAGTGTTGTTGAGGTTGGAGGTAGTGGTTCTACTCCTTTAATACTAAATCTCTTTCCTTAATCTCTCATACTCTGATACCGACAGATCAATGTCTTTTAGTATTTTTCTTA
>CAZAZH010000099.1:0-7108 GCA_964489585.1 uncultured Syntrophomonas sp. | reverse complement strand
CATATCTATTACCCCGAATATTGCTTATTTCTTTCTTCCATACCTCACCTTCCACCACTACCGTTTTTAGACCTTCCTGGAGATCGGATAATTTTATAGCTTCCTGCTGCTTCAGTAAATCCCCTTTTCGCTTATCTTTTTTCCCGATTTTTCTTGAAGCCCGGCCATAATCCCTAATTTCTAAGACTTCGGCTTTTTGCCCGGCATTAATAGTATCGCTTGGGATCTCCACCTCATTACCAATGCCAAGTACTCTAACCAGTACCCGCAAGCTATATTCCTCCTGAAACCAGTTGGCAAGGTGATCACAGATTTGTTTTTCTATTATATAGTCATATACTTCTTCATCCATAGTTAAGAGGTCTAAGCGTTCACCGGCACAGTTCCATTCTACCCGGTCTAAAAAATTACTCTCAGCAAAAAAAGAGGAGGATAATTCCTCCTTCCGACTGTTAATAATTTCGTTTATCCGACGGGAAGGCTCGGCTAATAAAGGGATTATTTCCAAATGCTCCAAGTAGGATAGATGCTCCAGTATTTCTTTTGCCGTATGACGAACCTTTTCGGCAGGCAAAGTATCATTAACCTGAACGTATATAAACCAGGCTTTACTGCGGGAATGAACTTCGATTTTATGTATCGTGGCCTTCTGCCATACAGCGGGTGCATCTTTCCCGGTAATTTCTTTATAAAACGAGGCAAAATCATGGATCACCCAAATTCCTCCATTATTACGGAAATAGGCGTTAGTAACAAAGTTGTCTTATTAATAACATCCAGTTCAGAAACTTGATTAATTGTCAGAGTAAGGAGCTTAAGGAAGCTAAAGCTTTTCCTACGACCCTTAATTTTTAATTCTCAATTCTTTAATTCAACCGGTCTATACTCTTCAGTTCTTTCATACTGGAAAGTTCCTCAATTACGTCGGAGATTTTCATGCCGCTGGGGAGTTCTACCAGTAACTCTACTTCCAGATTATCTTCGTTTTCCAAATGGGTTAACTGAATGTTTTTAATTAAAACCCCCATATCACCAAGGATAGAGCCTATGTTCCCCACCTGCCCGGGGCGATCCTCTACCACAATAACTAAACCCTTGTATTCCCTCATACCGGTAAAAAACTGTTCAAAGCGGATAAAATATATAAGCACAAAAAGAATAAGAATAGTAGTAGCAACCGCAGGTATGTACAGCCCGGCACCTACAGCCAGGCCAATGCAGGCTACCACCCATAAACCTGCTGCTGTAGTCAACCCTCGAACCGAGGCGCCTTCCCTCATTATGGTTCCAGCACCCAGAAAACCAATACCACTGATTACCTGGGCAGCAATCCTTCCTGGATCAGCATTTACCGTCTGGTAATACTGCATATAAATATCAATTGATACTATCATAGCCAGGGCTGAACCTACACATACCAGGGTATAGGTACGTAAGCCTGCAGGGCGATTCAGGCTTTCCCTCTCCAGCCCTATCATTGCCCCCAGTATGCAGGCCAGAGCCAGCTTAAATATTATTTCATATACCGACATACTCTTACCTTCACACCCACTCTGTTATTCCCCGATAATCTTTAGAACCTTTTCCCTTACTTCATCTATTTCTACAAGCTCTACTTCTTTTTCCCATCTTTTCTTCACTTCTACCTTATTTTCCTGCAAGGCTTTGGGCCCAATTGTAATTCTAACCGGTATGCCTATAAGATCGGCATCTTTAAACTTAACCCCGGCCCTTTCATCACGGTCATCAAGTATTACTTCCAGACCTTCCTGTTCTAAAATCTTGTAAATAGAGTCAGCAGCTTGCAATTGCTCTTCCTTATTGCTATTTACTGGTACTACAATTACCTGATAGGGTGCGATGGGAATTGGCCATATTATACCATTTTCATCACTGTTTTGCTCCACTGCAGCCGCCATAGTTCGGGAAATGCCTATACCATAACAACCCATAACAAAAGGAAGCGACTGGCCGTTCTGGTCGCGAAAAGTAGCCCCCATAACATCCGAGTATTTGGTACCCAGTTTAAATATATGTCCCACTTCTATACCCCGAAGGAGCTTTAATTCTCCCTGACAGAGGGGACAGGGGTCACCGGGCACAGCATTCCTGATATCCAAAATAGCCTCGGGAACAAAATCACGACCCAGATTTACATTCTTAAAATGATAGTCATCTTCATTAGCTCCACAGGCAAAGTTTTTCATAGCCGCCACTTCCAGGTCGGCATATATCTTCACGTCCATCCCTACAGGTCCTAAGGACCCGAAACCGGCACCACTGGACCTGCGAACATTTTCCTCATTGGCCATAACTAATTCATTGCATCCTAAAGCATTCTTGAGTTTTATCTCGTTTAGCTCCCGGTCCCCCCTGAGTATAGCTGCAATCAATTCACCATCAGCATCATACATGAGGGTTTTTATCTGCTCGTCTTTGCCTATTTTAAGAAAATCGGTAAGATCCTGAATGGTACGCTGCCCCGGAGTATGAATTTTTTCCAGTGGCAGCAGGTTGCCTTCTGTTTCCGCTTTTTCGGCTATACAGACTGCCTTCTCAACATTGGCGGCATAATCACAGTTATCACAATAAACTATTTCCGCTTCACCACTATCCGCTAAAACCATAAACTCATGGCTTTCATTACCACCAATAGCCCCGCTATCTGCTTCTACTACCCTATACTTAAGACCTAACCTGGTAAAGATTTGATTGTAAGCATAATACATCTTCTGGTAAGAAACATCCAACCCCTCATCATCTATATCAAATGAATAGAGGTCTTTCATAATAAATTCCCGTCCTCGCATCAGGCCAAATCGAGGCCGAATTTCGTCCCGGTACTTATTCTGTATTTGATAGAGAAGTAAGGGTAAGTCCCGGTAAGAATGGACATCCCCATCTACCAGAGTAGTAATAATCTCTTCGTGGGTAGGACCCAGGGCAAAATAGCGTTTATGGCGATCCTGCAGGCGAAACATCTCATCCCCATAAACTTCCCAGCGACCAGATTTCTGCCATAATTCAGCTGGTTGCATGATAGGCATTAATACTTCCTGGCCTCCGGCCTGATCCATTTCTTCCCGTACGATGTTTTCAATCTTTTTGATAACTCTATAAGCTAACGGCAGATAAGTATATACTCCACCTGAGGCTTTACGAATAAACCCGGCTCGCAATAACAATTGGTGACTGATAACTTCAGCTTCGCTGGGAACCTCCCGCAGGGTAGGACAAAACAGTTGTGAAGACCTCAATATAGGCTCCCTCCTTATTTTTTAGTAATCTTGTCTATTTCATCTAAAAGTGTTTTAACCAATTCTTTTTCTGCTACTTTCCGGACAATTTCTCCATGCTTAAATAATAACCCTACACCCCTACCGCCGGCTATACCTACATCTGCCTCCCGGGCCTCGCCCGGACCATTAACTACACAACCCATTACCGCAACTTTTAACGGTTCTTCTATATGGCGTATCTGCCTGTCCACTTCCTCGGCAGTCTTTATCAGGTCAATTTCACAGCGGCCACAGGTGGGACAGGAAATAAGTTCTATCCCCCGCTGGCGCAACCCCAGGCTACGTAAAATCTCATAGGCCGCCCACACTTCATCCACCGGGTCGGCAGTAAGCGATACCCGTATGGTATCCCCGATGCCCTCGCTAAGCAACATACCGATTCCTAAGGCTGATTTTATCAAAGCCCGCTCCCGGGTACCAGCTTCGGTAATACCTACATGCAGGGGGTAATCTACCTTAGCCGCCATCATCCGGTAAGCCTGTAGTGATAATAGTACGGATGAGGCTTTCAGAGAAATTTTTATGAGTTCAAAACCCATATCCTCCAGAATCTTAATATTCTCCAGAGCACTTGCAACCATGGCCTGGGCACATACCCCACCATAGCGGTCCAGCAATTTCTTATCCAGCGAACCTGCGTTTACACCTATTCTGATAGGTATTTCTCTTTCCAGGCAGCTCTTTACTACTGCCTGTACCTTCCAGGGTTCACCTATATTACCCGGATTAATACGCAGGCTATCAGCACCTGCCTCTACACTTTTAAGGGCCAGGCGGTAATCAAAATGAATGTCAGCAATCAGAGGAATATTTATCCGGCTTTTTATTTTCTCTATAGAGCAGGCAGCTTCCTCATCCACCACTGCTACTCTTACCAGTTCACAGCCGGCTTGCTCCAATCGCTGTATCTGTTGTACGGTGGAGTCAATATCCCGGGTATCAGTATTGGTCATAGACTGCACCACCACCGGATTATCCCCACCAATGGCTACATTACCTATTCTTATTACCCGGCTTTTTCTAATCATTTATACTACCCTTTGATTAATCGTACAATATCATTGTAGGTAACCAGAATCATTAAAGTTATTAAAAATAGGAAACCTAACCAGTGAATAAATCCTTCCTTTTCAGGTTCCAGGGGCTTTTTCCTGATAGCCTCGACCAGGGCAAAAACAATCCGGCTTCCATCCAATGCCGGAATGGGAAGCAGATTTAATATTCCCAGGTTAATACTGAGGAAGGCAGTAAAACTAAGCAGCAAAACTATGCCGGCCTGAGCCGCTTCCCCAATTAGTTTGTAAATACCTACCGGTCCAGCCAAATCATTTACGGAAGCTCCGCCGCTGACCAATATGCCCAAACTAGATAAGAGTAGAACGGTTAACTCGTAGGTTTGTTTGAAACCAATTTTTATAGCACTTATTATTCCCTGTTTATCATAAGTCAGGGCACTCATGACCCCGATGCTGGGTTTACCGGTAGTTTCATTTTTTACCGGGGTTATACTAAGATTTAATACCTGTTCATTACGTTTAACCGCAAGATTTAGGGGTTGCCCCTCCGGGGTGGAACTGATAGCAACAGTAAACTCATCCCAGGTTCTGACATCTTTATTATTTGCCTGTAAAACCAGGTCATTAGCCTGAAGTCCTCCTTTTTCTGCCGGGGTATTAGCAACTACCTGCCCAATCAAAGGCTGATCTGAAACCCGGGGTATGCCCACCACGGAATAGATATAAACAAATATTAAAAGGGCTAAAACAAAATTCATAAACGGGCCGGCAAAAGCTACCCCCATCTTTTCCAGGGGGGTGCGGTTGTTATAACCCTCTGGATCGTTGGCATCGCCCGGTTCTTCCCCGGCCATACGTACATAGCCCCCCAGTGGTATCAAGCGCAGGGAGTATTCCACTCCATCTTTTTTGCGGCCGTAGATTTTGGGACCAAATCCAATACTGAATTCCCATACCGGTATGCCAATTTTACGTGCGGTTATAAAATGCCCCCATTCGTGTACCAGAATTAGCACCGCAATAATTAGCAAGGTTATTAAAATGGTAGTACCTGTGTTCATGCTTTGCCTCCTTGACTTAACTCGCGCTTTTTAGTTTACCATAGCCCGGCAAGTTTCCCGGGCACAATGGTCTGCCTCAAAAATCATCTCCAGATTGGGGTATGCTATTAGGCTATGTTTGCTCATGGTTTTTTCTACCAGTTTTGGTATATCCATAAATTTGATTTTACCATTGAGGAAACTGTTTACGGCTACCTCGTTAGCTGCGTTTAATACTGCCGGCATGGTACCACCTGCTCTACCCGCCTCATAAGCCAGCCTCAAACAGGGAAAGCGACTCTCATCTACCTTATCAAAATGTATCTTCGTAAGACTGGTGAAATCAAGGCTGCGAGCCGGTGATTCCATTCGATCGGGCCAGGTTAAAGCATACTGGATAGGAATACGCATATCAGCTACACCTAGATGGGCCAAAAATGATCCATCCACCAGTTCTACCATGGAATGGATAATGCTTTCTCTTTGTGCCAATACCTGGATCAGGTCATAGTCGACATTAAACAAGTGATGGGCTTCAATCACTTCCAGGCCCTTATTCATTAGGCTGGCAGAGTCAATAGTAATTTTAGGCCCCATTGACCAGTTAGGATGCTTTAATGCCATATCAACGGTAACCTTTTCTAGTTCATCCCAGGTAAAATCCCGGAAAGGCCCTCCCGAAGCAGTAAGCCAGACCTTTTTTAAATAGCTGCTTTCACCCTGCAGGCACTGGAATACAGCAGAATGCTCACTATCTACTGGAATAATGGCTACGTTTTTTTCCCGGGCTAATCTCATAACAATATCTCCAGCTGCAACCAGGGTTTCTTTATTAGCCAGAGCTATTCTCTTGTGTGCTCTTATAGCTGCCAAAGTTGGTTTAATGCCAACTGCTCCACTTACTGCTACCAGCACTGTATCAGCATCAGGCAGGGAACAGAGTTCGCATATGCCATCTATGCCGGCCAGAACTCTATATTGGTCACCTATCTTCTCTTTTAACTGCAGATAGGCCGCTGGATCAAAGACAGCTACTGCCAGAGGATTATATTTTTGTACTTGCTCTCCCAGCAGGGAAACTTTATCCCGGGCGGCAAGGGCAATTACACGAAAGCGCCGGGGATGTTTATCGACTACTTCCAGAGCCTGCCTACCGATAGAGCCGGTGGAACCAAGTATGATAAGATTAGTTATACTCTCGTTTTCTATGTTTTCTTTCAATCTTTCTTCCCCCATCCCAGGCCTGCAAAAACACCTGCCCGATAACAAGCCATAATTATAACAACCGTAACCGGACCCATTATCATCCCTATTATTCCTGCTAGTTGCAAACCAGCATAAAGAGATATCAAGGTAGCAAGCGGATGTAATCCGATATTATCCCCTACAATTTTAGGTTCCAGGAATTGTCGGACTACGGAGATTAGAGTATATACCACCAGCAAGCCTATAGCCAGGCTACTATTACCGCTTATAAAATTCCAGATAATCCAGGGTACAAATATAGTTCCTGGTCCCAGTACCGGCAGTATATCGCAAATACCTACTAAAAGCCCAATAGTTAATGCATAGTCTACCCTTAAAACTTTAAGCGATATCATGGTTACCACTGCGGTAATAGTAATTAGTATGCTATAAGCCTTCAAAAATCCGACCAGAGCCCCAAACAACTCACCTATGATTTTCGCCGTTTTGGACCGCGCACTGCCGGGAATAAAACGCATAGAAAATTCCTTCAAAGCCTTACGGTCTT
>CAZAZH010000098.1:0-7157 GCA_964489585.1 uncultured Syntrophomonas sp. | reverse complement strand
CGGGTTTTGTCAATGGTTCTGATTTGCTCTGCCAGTATTACGGAATCTCTTTCCAGTCCATAAGTTAGGGCATCAATTTCTACATGGGTAGGCAGCTTGGCTTTGTTAATTTGTGAGGTTATGGCCAGAATAATTGTAGTTGGACTGTACTGATTACCTATGTCATTCTGAACTACCAGAACCGGGCGGATACCTCCCTGTTCCGAACCCACTACGGGGTTTAACTGGGCAAAATAAATTTCACCTCGTTTGATCATGCAAACTATCACTCCAACAGTTTTTCTATACAGTTAACCAGGGCTTCTTCCTCTACTTTTGAATCTTCACAGGCCATGTTTAAATTAATTTGGGCCATTTCCAGATAGCCTTTTTTCATCTGTTCTATTAGCAATTTTCTTCTTCGCTCCCCAAGGTAAAACCTGATTGCCTCTCTAAATATCTCGCTGCGATTTTTACTCTCTATACATTTTATATTATCAACTTCACAAAGGAGATTTTCCGGAATGGTAATTATAATTCTTTTCGAGGATGGCAAGATTCGAGCACCTCCGATGATAAAAAATCCCACTGATACATCTATTATATTAGTCAGTAAAGGGGCTCGCAAATCCAATAATTGCAATAACTAGTTTTAGCTCCTGCCATTCTTATAAATTCTGGGAACCCGGGAACCTAGTGACGACACTACTTCATAATTTATGGTTCCCATAACCCGGGCCAAATCATCGGCGGTTACACCGTCTTCAGGCCGGCCAAAAAGAATTACTTCGTCTCCTTCTTTAACTTCCCCTACCCCACTGACATCAAACATACACATATCCATACAAACATTACCTACCAGCGGTACCAGTTTCCCGTTTATCGATGCCTGTACCCGGTTGGAAAGCAGGCGGCTGTAACCGTCAGCGTAACCAATGGGTATGGTAGCCACCCGGGTTTCCTGTGGGCAATAATAGGTGCGGTTATAGCTGATACTATGCCCTGCGGGTAGCGTTTTAACATAACTAACCCTGCTTTTTAAAGTCATGGCGGGAATAACATCTATTTTCCCCAGTTTTGTTGGTGGTGATGGAAATAGCCCGTATAGTAAGATTCCTGCCCTGACCATATCAAAATGAGCCTCGGAAAAATTCATTAGAGCTGCACTGTTAGAACAATGCTTAAGGGGAATATTGATCCCGCGCTCTTCCAATTGGTTAATAAACCTGGTAAAAGTCTTTATCTGTTCCCGGGTAAAACTACTGTCTTCTAAATCAGCCTCGGCCAGATGGGTAAATATGCCTTCAATTGTCACTCCCGGCAGGGCAGCTATTTGCTCTATAAGTTTCAGGCTGTCGTTGTCCGGCAGAAAACCTATTCTTCCCATGCCAGTATCCAGCTTTATATGCAAATGCGCCTGACGGTTTAGCTGTACAGCCGCCTGCGAGGCAACCATGGCTGATTCTAAGGTAAATATACATAGTCTGATGTCTTCTGCTACTACGGTTATAGCATCAGATGGTGGTATATAACCCAGTACCAGTATAGGGATGTCTTTAATTTCCTGCTTTAGCGTTAAGGCTTCATCCAAACTGGCAACCCCAAAGAAGTCCACTTTTTCCTGGCAGCAAACCCGGCTTACTTCCAGCATACCATGGCCATAGGCATTAGCCTTTACCATAACCATAATCCCAGCATTGCCTGCTGCTCTTTTAATGGCAGAAAGGTTATGTTTAATTGCTGCTAAATCTATTTCTGCCCATGTTGGCCTGTGATTATCCATTAGTTTTTACCAAAGATTTTAAAATGTCATTACGAGTAATTATACCCACTAACTTGTCATTTCTTACTACCGGCACGCGATTAACGGCTCGCTTTTGCATTATTTCCACAATCTCACTAATCGGGGTATCTTCTTCAACCACAAATACCTTACGGGTCATGGCATCTTTTACCTGGGTAGCAATATATTTTTTTACATCGTTATTAAAACGTATGGGGTTTTCCAGAAAAATAATACCATCAAATAAAGTAATATAAAATGGCACTTTTAATTCACTGGCCCTGATTATTAAATCCTTTTCCGTAATTATACCTACTACATGATTGTTGGCATCAACTACTGGTAACCCGCTAATTTTGTTTTCCACTAAAATCCGGGCGGCTTCATCCACCTTTTCTTCCGGACTTATGGAAATAACCTCCCGACTCATAATTTCTCGAGCTAGCATACTCCTTACCTCCACTCTATTACGCAAACTTTTTAAGGACTTCAGGAATACAGGAAATCAAATCACCTGCTATCAATCCTGGTTCCCCTTTTATTTGGGCAGCCAAATCACCGGCCAGCCCGTGCAGGTAAACCCCGGCAAAGGCTGCATCCTGCGGTTTCAGGCCCTGGGCAATAAGTCCGGTGATAATTCCGGTAAGCACATCGCCACTACCGGCGGTAGCCATTCCCGGGTTGCCGCTGATATTTATATAAACCTCCCCGGAAGGATTGGCAATAATAGTCTTATTCCCCTTTAACACCAGCGTTACTCCCCATTCTTCGGCAAATGTTTGGGCTATTTCCAGACGATGCGATTGAATTTCTTCTATAGTTTTACCGGTTAACCGGGCCATTTCTCCAGGATGAGGGGTAAGAACTATAGGAACCTGGCGATCTTTTAGTACGGTTACATCGTTTTCCAGGGCATTTAAACCGTCGGCATCAATTACCAGGGGCACACCTGACCGCTCCAATATATGACGAATGATAGCGCCGGCTTCCGGATAGCGTGACATACCTGGTCCTACAGCACAAACAGATACTGTTCCCAGCAGATTTTCAATAGCCGGGAGGGCCTCCAGGGCAATAGCTGATTGCCCGGTCTGAGCCAGGGGAGCAGTCATTACCTCCATCAGGCTGGAATCTACTACAGCCGTCAGTGATTCAGGAACAGCCGCTGTAACTAAACCGGCTCCGGTGCGTAAAGCCGCCTGGGAAGACATCATTACAGCTCCTACCATACCAGGTGACCCGCCAACCAGCAGGGCATGTCCGTATGTACCTTTATGAGAATTGGCCGAGCGCGGTTTTATTAGAGCACCCAGCATGGCTTCACTAATTAAGTTGGTTTTAATAGTCTTATCTTCAAGTAAAACTGCCGGTATAGATATATCAGCAACACTTAAGGTACCCACATATTCTTTACCAGGTTCCAGGACCAGCCCAATTTTAGGGAGGGCAAAAGTTACAGTATGGCTGGCCTTTATGGCATCACCGTTGACCCTGCCGGTATCAGCTTCTACCCCGGAAGGAATATCAACCGCTACTACCGGAGCCCGGCACCAGTTAACCATTTTAACCAGCCGGGAATCAAACTGGTTAAGACTCCCCTTAAACCCAATGCCATAAAGGGCATCAACTATTAAATCGGCATTCATCAGGGAAAGCATCAACAGGTCCAGGTCTTTTTCACTGCTCAAGGGGAAGATGCGGACTCCCATTTTCAGTAGTATTTCGTAATTTATACGGGAATCCTGGGTTAGTTCTTCCACCTCTCCGGTAAGATAAGTTTCCACTACCGCGCCCGAGTTAATTAAATGCCGGGCTATAACCAGCCCGTCCCCTCCATTATTACCTTTCCCAGCCAGAATAACTATCATCCGGTTTTTAGTTTCACCCAGTATTTCTTCTATTACCTCCAGCGTACGCAACCCTGCGTTTTCCATAAGTATTATACTGGGGATACCAAATTCACTGCTAGCCCGGCGATCGATATCCTTCATTTCATCCGCTTTTAGTAATTTCATGATTCCACTCCTTTTTTCGCAATTGCGGTAGCTATAGCCTGCTCCCGGGAGTGAGCCAGACTAATAGATATTTCCCCAATACCCTCTGCCCGGCAACGCTGCTGGGCCTCACCATGCAGGTATACCTGAGGCCTGCCGTCCTCACCAGGAAGTACTTCCAAATCATGAAACCGTACTCCCGCTATGAGAGCCGGATGCAGCTTACGCAGCGCTTCTTTGGCCGCAAAACGAACTGCCAGCGAAGGATAGGGGTTAGCCTTATTCATACAATAGCCCAGTTCGCGACTGGTAAATACCCGCTCCAGGAAACGCGGAGTCCTCTTTACCGCTTTTTTAATCCGTTCTATTTCAATTATATCAACACCAATAAGCACTGGAGTTCTCCTTTTTTTAAAAAATTGACGTACCCGGAGGGTGTAGGGTGTATTTCTATGATAATTCCTGTTGAGGATTTTGCATAATTAGTGTTTCTCGCAAATTGCCTGGTAATTTAGGGTTGTCATCCTGAGGCAAAGCCGAAGGATCTAAGACTCTTCACTATCGCTCAGAGTGACATATAAGGAATATTGAATTATGCAAAACTCTTAATTCTTAATTACTATTATACCCTTCAGTTTCTCAACGTAAAAGAAAGCCCTGAAACCAAATATGTTTCAGGGCCAGGTTATAATGCTTACTCCTCTGCGTTAGCTACACCGACCAGATCGGCTTTTTCCTGGTCGGTCAAAATTTTGTTCATGTCCAGTAAAATTAAGAGACGACCTTCAATCTTACCTACACCAGTCAGGTATTCTGCGGTAATTCCGCCGATTACCGCCGGGGCCGGCTCAATATCACTATTTGCCAGACGCAAAACTTCGCTGACTTCATCAACAATTATCCCCACCGTCTGTCCTTCCACTTCTACTACTACACTACGGGTATCGCTGGTAATATCTGAAGTCCCCATATGGAATCTTTTTTTCAAATCAATTATGGGAATAATCTTTCCACGCAAGTTAATAATTCCTTCTACGAAATCGGGGGCTTGCGGTAATTGAGTAGGTCGGGTCATAGTTATTATTTCCTGAACCTGGGTGATAGGCACGCCATATTCACAAACTACATCACCCTGTTTCAGCATAAATACCACCAGTTGAATTTCTTCAGCCATTGTTTTCCCTCCTATCCCCTTTAAACTTGTATTGGGCCTGCAGAAATTGGACTCTTTAAACTATATATTCATTATACGGGTAAATTTTCCTTTATGATACTAAATAATTTAAAGGCTTATTACCCACCCGGCTTGCAGAAATCTGCTACTGATAGTGTACATGCTTGCTTTACTGCCGACCCGCAATCTTTCTCGTAGACCGTAAAAACTTAAACAGCTATCGGAACATAATATTTCTACTCCCTGCTCCTCCATAATCTTAAAAAAAGGAGCCATTTCGGAACCTTCGGTAGCCAGGAAAACAGCACTATTAATCAGGATTACAGTATTAATAATCTCTGCCATTTGACTAAGGGTATGAGAAAACTCCTTCATTAATAGGGTTCCCGCATTATTGTCTCCCTGCCCGAAAAGATTACTGCTTAATAACAGAACAATACTACCTTCTATGCTATGAATCACATCAAGATCCTGCTTAATTTTTTCCAGCAGGCGTTCGTGAGGATTTCCTTCCTGAAATTGAGACCTGGTTTTAGGTTGCAATTTACTCCGCCCCCGTATATGTTATGTTAAATTGTAACTACGGCTTTCACTATTGTTTTATTTTAGCATATTCATAGACTATGCCAACATATTACAGGACTCGGAGATCCCAATCTAAATATTCGTGTACTAACTTACTGATTGTTAATGTACTTCGCCAACCCTGATCCCTCACCCCTCACACCTTACTCCCTAATCATACCCATAGCGCGGTAGGTATCCTCATTCATTTCTCCACTGGGCTCAAGATTGTGCCATACCTGATAATACTTCACTGCCAGCTCAGTCATATTGCCGTAACGCCCATCAGCCCGGTCCAGTTCAATCCCTAATTCTTTTAAACGGCTTTGTACATAGACTACCCTTTGTCCCGAAGAACCTTTTTTCAGGGCAACGGGTTTCAAATTCTCTGGAAACATCTTGCCATTTTCTACGATTCTCACCGGGGTTCCATGCGGGACTAAGGGGTAGAGCTTTTCCACATCGCGGTTAAACATACGGATACAGCCATGGGAAGCATAAGTTCCTATGGAATATGGTTTATCTGTACCATGAATACCATATATACCCCAGGGGACATTAAGCCCCATCCAACGGGTACCAAAACCATTACCCCAGCCTACCCCTTTGTGTACTACGTTCCATTCACCCAATGGAGTCGGGGTTTCGGATTTGCCTACCGCCACCGGGTATCGCCTGATTTCTTTATCATTCTGATAAAGTACCAGAGTACGAGTCTTGACATCAATTACTATCAGAAATCTATCCTGCGGTTTATTATCGCTCATACAAGGACGGGCAGGTTCCACTTCCATAAGCGTTTTCCAGACTTCCGGGGTAACTATACCATCATCCTTCATACCATGAGCTAATTGGAACATTCTTATATAATTACTGGTTAAAGCATTATATACACCATCGGGCTGTATATCATAACCAATTTCTCGCAGGCGGGCTTGTACCAACCAGATGGCTTCGCCTTCCAGGCAGGGCTGCTGTAAATAGAGAACGGGATAATTTAGCTGGTCTATACGCGGTGGAGTTATTTTCTCTTCCTTACTATTGGGTGCCGGGGTGGCACCATAAATAGGTACGCTGACAGGTGCGCT
Source organism: uncultured Syntrophomonas sp. (assembly GCA_964489585.1). Lineage (GTDB taxonomy): Bacteria > Bacillota > Syntrophomonadia > Syntrophomonadales > Syntrophomonadaceae > UBA4844. Next base: position 575 of record CAZAZH010000098.1, on the reverse strand, counting down.
GGTGATTAAGCAAAAAAGTAATATTAATAAAACTACTGCCTTACGCAAAATAATTACCTCCCGGATACACATTTTGACTTAGTTTACCCCGGGGAGGTAATTTGCATAACCTTAATTTTATCATGCCTCATTCTGTTGGGTTAGCATCTGTTCGGCATAGCGCAGGGCAGTGGGAGTTATGGCGCAACCTCCTGCAGCCGTTTCCCTTAAATCAGCCGAAATAACTTTTCCTATGCGATACATGGCTTCCACTACTTCATCAAATGGTATAAAACTTTTTATTCCGGCCAGGGCCATATCGGCACTGGTCAAAGCGACAGCAGTAGTAGTGGCATTTCTTTTAGAACAAGGAACTTCTACCAGTCCGGCAACCGGGTCACATACCAGTCCCAGCAGCCCTTTTAAGGCTATAGCCCCGGCCTCCAAGCTCATTTCAGGGCTACCCCCGGCCAGGAAAACCGCTGCTGCGGCAGCCATTGAGGAGGCAGAACCGCATTCGGCCTGGCAACCCCCTTCAGCTCCGGAAAGGGTAGCATTGGTAGCAATAATCTTCCCTATCGCTGCTGCCACAAAAA
>CAZAZH010000097.1:0-7221 GCA_964489585.1 uncultured Syntrophomonas sp. | reverse complement strand
AGGCCAACAATCGTTTACGGCTGGTATTAACCCATGACCGTCTGGGGACTTCGGGTCTGGTTATGGAAGCAATGAAGGAAGAAATTATTCAAGTTATTGCTAAACATATGGAAATTGACGGAGTTCCCGAAGTAAAGATAATAACTGAGGGAAGACACGCCGCTATGGATATAAGTATTCCCTTAAAAGGCAGGTAGGATAATCAAATGCTTAAGATCAAAGGGCTTAATGATAGCCTGGTAATAGTTTTTGGAAAAGGTAGTTTTGATGATTACTGCTCTGCACTGCAGGAAAAAATTGGCGCCAATAAACAATTGTTTAACGGTTCTCGGGTTGTTTTTCGGGGTGAAGGTCTGCGTAATCTTTCTCATGATGAACTGATTAAACTGCAGAAGCTTTGTTTGGGTAATGGCATGATCCTGAATAACACGATAGGTGAGAGCAAGGTAAAAGAAAAGCCTGACAGTCCTCCCACTACCCTGTCAGCCCAACCGGCTGTAAAAACTCCACCCCCTGTCCCATCAGGAAATAAGGATATTATTATAAAACGCAACCTGCGCAGTGGACAAAAGCTTCACTCCGAAGGTTCGGTAGTAATCTGGGGTGATGTACATGAAAGTGCTGAAATTACCGCCGCCGGTGATATTATTATTCTGGGGACCCTGAGTGGAATAGCTCACGCCGGTTATTACGGTAACGATAACAGTATTGTTTTTGCCCTTAATCTGGTTCCTGGCCAAATCCGTATTGGTAATAAAATATCCCGGGCCAGCGATGATCAAACTAAAAGACCTTACCCGGAAATTGCATTTTTGGAAAATGGTAATATATGTGTCCAGGAGTACAACTCCGGGAAATTACCCCGGCGGTAAAGACTTACAATACAACCAGGAAGACATAGTGCTAATTAGTATCCCATATAAATGGGTTAAGTCTTAAGTTGGTGTTTGGGGGAAAGAGGGGAATAGTTTGAGTGATAAAAAGCCACCGAATTCACAATTCAAGGCTGACAAAAAAGGCATAGAAAAGCAGTTCGATATTAATAGATATAAAAAATGGATATTACCGGTCACACTGATACTGGTATTTCAAGCATTGGTTATGTTAGGCCTGTTTCAAAAAGCGGAAAATGGACTCTATGACTACTGGTTTAAAATGCGCGGTGCCATGGACCCCGGCGAACAGGTAGTAGTTCTGGCAGTGGATGATGCCTCCATCCAGCGCATCGGTCCCTGGGCCTGGCCACGGGGCATACATGCCCACCTTTTAGAACTACTTAAAGATACCCGGGTAGTATGTTTTGACCTGACTTTTGCCGCAGAGCAGGATACGGATAACGACACTGCCCTGGGTGAAGCTATTGAACGGCATGGGCAGGTAGTTCTCTCCGGAAAAATTGTTTTCCACCGGGATGAAACTGGTGAAACTATTCAGGGTATTGAAATCCCCATCCATGATTTATTGGCCGGTAACCCTGGTCTTGGTTTCGTTAATATGGCTACCGATTCTGATGATATAGTACGACGCCCATCCCTGGTTGATGTCAATTTGATGGATATACCTATCCCCAGCCTGGCCTTGGCGGTAGTTATGGCTGCCGAGGATTTGACCCTGGACGATTTAAAGCTTGGTTCGGGTTGGCTTGAAGCTGGAAAACACCGTATCCCGATTAATAAAGAAAACAGAGCCCTGGCCACCTTTTATGGTCCCATGCACACCTTTAAGACCATCAGCTATGCTGATGTTATCGAAGGTGCAGTAAAACCGGAATATTTTAAAGATAAGATAGTAATAATTGGTCCTGAAACTGCTGAGGACCATGATACATATAATACCCCCTGTACCGGCAGCAATATGGTTTCCAGGGGAGAGCTTCCAGCACCGGGAGTAGAAATCCATGCTTCTATCGTCCAGAGTATTATGGTTGATAGCTGGTACCGAGAGGTAAGCCCCTGGTTAAACTTTCTTTTCCTCCTGGGTCTGATATTGCTCACATTTTTTGCTGTTAGCGGCCGCGGGTCCTGGATAGGTTTGACCACTGCCCTGGTAGCTATCGCTGTAGCTCTGGGTACAGCCTACCTTGCCTGGCAATCACACTGGTGGCTATATGCAGTTGCCCCGATAACAGCTATCTTTTTCACCTATGCCGGCACTACTGCTTATGACTTTATTCAGTCAGAAATTGAACGCCGTAAAACACGGGCAGTTTTTTCCCGCTATGTTTCCCCCGATGTGGTGGAAGAACTGATGAAAGACCCGGACAGTGTTGAACTAGGCGGAGCCAAAAAAATAGTTACTATTATGTTTGCCGATATCCGCGGCTTCACCGCCTACAGTGAAAACAAAGACCCGGTTGATGTTATTACCCGTCTAAACGAATACCTTACCATTATGACCCGCGCTATTCAAAAGCATGGCGGTACCCTGGACAAATACCTGGGTGACGGTCTTATGGCTTTCTTCGGTGCCCCCATATACTACGAAGACCATGTGGAAAGGGCGGTAAGGGCAGCGGTAGAAATGCAGGAGGCCATTAAACAGCTTAATACGGAGTGGGCGCAAAGAGATGGTTCCCCTCCCCTGCTGGTAGCCATAGGTATAAATACCGGTCCGGCAGTGGTTGGCAACGTGGGAAGCCCCGAGCGCATGGACTATACTCTTATCGGTGAAGATGTAAACCTGGCTTCCCGTACCGAGGCCTTGACCAAACTCTTTGAGACCCTGGTACTGGTTTCAGAGCGCTCCTATAATCTTCTGCCAGAAGGAGAAGTCAAAGAATCCCTCTACTATGTCGGCGAAGAGCTGGTCAAGGGCTTTACCCATCCCATAAAAGTCTATTCCCTCACCGGCCTGGATTTACACTTTGAGAAGTCCAAGGATAAAGGGTTTAAGTAGCCGGAGTCAGGGGAAAAATCTACCATAGGAAGATAGTAACAGCGGGGTTTTTAATGCCCCGCTGTTTATTCTGGTGTAGTTTGTACAGAATGATGCGGTTTTATACCTATAAATTCTTTCCGTTTTTTTAACCTTTCCTCCTCCAGGTCAAAATCATTTTGTAATCCCAACCATAATTGAGGAGACGTGTTAAAATATTTCCCGAATCTGATTGCAGTATCAGGAGTAATCCTTCTCTTACCCTTGATAATTTCAGATATTCTTGTTTGGTCGACATATATTTCTTTGGCGAGGGCATAAGGTGTAATCTGTAATGGTTTTAAAAATTCTTCGTTTAATATTTCACCCGGATGAATGTTTCTTATTCTATTCACCTTATTTTCTCCTTTCAATGGTAGTCTATAATCTCCGCATCGATACAATTCCCATTTTCCCATTTAAAACAAATTCTCCATTGGTGATTAATCATTATGCTATGTTGACCTTCTCTATCACCATATAATTGTTCCAAATGATTACTCGGTGGTGAGCGTAAATCGTTTAACGATACGGCATTGTTCATAAGCCTGAGTTTTCTTCTGGCTATTTCCTGAATATCATGAGGTAATTTTTTGGAAAACCAGCCTTCGAATATTTTCTTAGTTTCTTTACATTTGAATGTAATTATCATGTTTAAATAATAATTCTTTGCAATACTATTGTCAAACAATAGTAAAGGGGCTATCTCTCAAGTTTCTCAGTACTTAAAAAGAGGCTATCCTTTCGGGACAGCCTCTTTTTCTGGTTTTTCATGCCGTGAAATCTTCCAGCCCTTAGTTAATAGCATATTATATTGGTCTGATATTTTCCGGTTCATTAGATCACTACTGAATTTATATTCCCCTGGTTTATTAACCTTACATTCCGGGACGTTAATATGCTCCCTTGCACAGGATTACTGCGGGAATTGTTTTTATCAGGATTATTATATCCAGCATAATGCTGTGCTTTTTTACATAATAATTATCCAGCACCAGGCGCTGTTGGAAATTCAAATCACTGCGCCCGCTTACCTGCCATAAACCGGTTAGCCCCGGTTTTATACTTAATATTACATCAGCGTGAGGCCCCATGGCCGGTCTCTCCCTGGGCATATAGGGGCGGGGGCCGATAAAGCTCATATCACCTTTTAATATATTAATCAGCTGGGGCAGTTCATCCAGGCTGCTTTTTCTCAGCCACCGTCCACTTCGGGTTATCCGGGGGTCCTGGTTTTTCAGCTTGGCATAATGCAACCACTCACATTCCCGGGCAGGGTTAGCAGTAAAATAATCCTGCAGCGGCACTTCGTTACTGCCGTACATGCTTCTGAATTTGTAGCAGGTAAATTCCTTTCCCCCCAGGCCCAGCCGGGGAGCAGCAAAGATTACGGTTCCCGGCGAATCCCACCTGATAATTGCCGCAATCAGCAGCATCAGCGGCAAAAACAGCAACAGCAGTATCAAGCTAAACAGTATTTCTATTATTCTCCCCGCTATAGCCATAGACTTAAAACCGGTGGTTTCCCCGGGGCTCGGTAAATCCTGTATGGTTTTACATCTGTCGGACAGGCCTGCAACGGGAGAGTAAGCAACATTATCTGTTTTTTCCATCATGGGATTCCTCACTCCTGTTCTTGCAAGAAACTGAGCAGCCTCTGCAATTCATCCGGTTCCAAAGGGACACCGGCTTTTCTCCCCGGCCAGCCCTTAATATACTCAGCTCCCTGCAGCCAGCGCACAGCCGTCCGGGAACAGCTGCGTTCATCCGCAGCCATGGACAGGTAGAGGCAAGCCTTCTCCGTATCCCCCATCAGCAAAGCTGATTGTCCTGCTGCCAGGTGCAGGCGGGGGGCTTCACCTTCAACACCCATAGGCATAGCTTCCTGCAGGTCAAGCACCTGCTGAAAATAGGTTCGCGCCGACCGCAAATCTCCCCTGTCCAGGGAGGGCCAGGCAACCTGCATTATGGCTGTTGCTGTGATATCATAGTATCTTGCCTTCCAGGGGCTGGAGTTGACTGCTGCCCGGGCTTCATTTATTATCGCTGGCGGCATCTTCAGCATAGTGTAAACCTGCATCAGGGCAACATGCACATCAGGATTACAGGCTTCCAGTTCCGCCGCCCGCCGGGCATGTGAAACAGCCCGGGAACGCAGTTCCGCATTATTGTTTTTACTGCCTTCAACGGCATCTATTAAAGCCAGATTCACCTGGTAACTGGCCTCAAAGGGCGCATAACCGCTGGCTTTGCTGTAATATAGTTGGGCCTGTTGCCGCTTCCCGGTTTTTAAAAACTCTTCTCCCTGTCTGCCGGCCACCATTCCGGCATAAGTAAATATCGCCACAACGGCCAGCATCAACGCCAACAGCAGCCCACTTACTACTATGATTTTTGGCAACATTTTTGATTGCTGCCATTTGTCTCCCGCTGTCCCCGCGGGTGTAACTCTGCCCCTGATCATACCCATAAATCCAAAAAATACAAATGCCACCGCCGGCATTGACAATTCAAAGTCAAATATACTATGAGCTGCAATCAAACAAACACCCAACGCTGTTGCCCAAAAAACCGCATCCTTTTCCCGCCCCTGTTCCTGTTTATATTTCTGCCCCAGCAGGTGCAGGAATGCCGTTATCCCTGCCAGCAGAACCAGCAGGCCCAATATTCCGGTTTCCAACCAGGTTTTCAGGTAGAAGTTATGCACTTCCCGGCTCTGGTAACAGCGTTGTGCATACCGGGGATAAAGAGCCTGCCACCCCCCTCCTCCGGTTCCCAGTATGGGATAGTCTTTGATTATCTTTAGTGAATCCCGATAGAAGGTGATGCGGTCCTGAAAGCTTTCTTCCCCGGCATAAGTCCCGGTAATGCGCAAATAAACGTTTACCGGTACAATACGATTAAGTCCTTCCCGGCAGGAAGAACCCGGCATCATGAAGCATATCGCCCAGGATAACCAGACCAGGATAATCGCTGCCAGCAGCCCAAGGGTTATAATGGTAAAACGATTGCCTGCCATTACGTTTTTTCTGCGGCTGCCTGTTATCTCCATAACAATGGCCAGGGCTATACCGGCGATCACACTGCCGGCAGCTATCGTTGTCAGGGACAGTTGTACCGCATCATAAAAAACCCGGGCAACCAGCAGGGAAACCAGCAGACCAGTAATTATGCGGAACAGTACCGGCCGGCGCAGTTTGGAAGGAAGAAGAAATAGCAGCAATACCATGGCCGGCAGATAGAGCAGCCAGGTTCCCCGGGACAGGGTACCGATAATGGTCAAGAGAAGAATAAAATTGGCGGCGGTATAAAACAGGCGTACCCCGGTAGGCCTGCCCTCTACCTGGCGTACAACTCCCACCACATTCAGCGCCAGTAAATAGATAGCCAGGGCATTATGATACTGCAGGGCGGACCTGATATGCCCGTCTTCACAGGCACCCGGATAGCTTGCCCAGCCAAGCGCCGCTGCCAATCCCAACAGGGCTAACCCCAGAGCCGCCAGGTAAGCAGCCCCCAAAACAATGTTAAAACCCTTTTCATCTGCAGCAGCGCAGGCCGCCAGCCAGTAGACCATAAAGAACGATGCGGCTTTAAGTACTTCAGTAACGGCATCCTGGGGGTGAACCGGGTTAATAAGCGACAGGATATAGGCCAGGACAAAAGCCAGCATAACTCCATCCAGGGTGTGTCCCAGGAAAACCGGCCTCGCCCGGTCAGCCTTAAACAAGATATTCAGGGCAAAGAGCAGGGCTATAGCTGCTGCTGCCGGAAGGAATTCGGTGGGAAAGTAGAGCCCCCGGAAAAAGGGAGCCAATAGTATGATAAGCCCCAGAGCCGCCGGGAACAGGTAATAACAGGCTTTTTCGTTATTATGTTTACTACTGTCATGGTCATGTACCGGCACCGGTTTTCCCCCGCTTTCTGTAATTCTATATGGTAAATAATATCTGCCATACTACTAACCTGCCTCTATGGCGCCTGCTATTTCTGCTTGGAATAGAATAAAGAGCAGAACCAACATCAGGGTAATCCGCAGGTTCTTTTACTTACTTCAGCAACAGGTATCTGCCTTTTTTCAACATATATATATCCCGTAATATAATCCGATTAATTATTTTCGTGAATACATACCTTTTTCCTGCTTTTTACCAAAAAATACCCCTGCGGTGAGCAGGGGTATTTTTTCGTTATTAGGTTGCGGGCTAACTGATATTAACCGGGGAATGGTATGTTGTGATAACCCAGTTCCCTTGAGATTCTCCCGACATACTCAAAACCAAACAAAAAGAACGTCCCGCTGTTTGC
>CAZAZH010000096.1:0-7228 GCA_964489585.1 uncultured Syntrophomonas sp. | reverse complement strand
TATATCATGATAGCATTACCTGTTAAAGAAATAAATACATTTATTTATATTATTTGTAAATTGCTAATATTTTGACTTTAGTTTTTATATGAATGGTAAACAATAATACTTATTATTAAGTCTATGCAGCAAAGGGTAATTTGCTGATAGATTTATTTTAATTATAATTGTAGAGGAATATAGTAATTAAGGTAGAATAGTAACAAAATGGGAAATTACAGTGAATTATGATGCAGGTTATGCGTGTTTTATTACTTGATTGGCCGGGTTATCAGTTAAGACAGAATGTATATAAGGAAGCAGGATTTACCCTGGTGGAAGTGGTTGTATCCCTGGCCTTGACTCTGGTACTAATTACAGGGTTATTAAATCTGTTGCTGCTGGGGGCAAATACTGTGTCCCAGGGTGAAGGGCGGACTGGTGCCTGTGTTTATGCAGTTTCTTTATTGGAGGAAATGAAAGCTCGTCCGGAGCTGTTGGCCGGGGTAGCCTTACCGGGGCCGGTAAAGGCTGATAGTATGCCATTTATACAATCACATCCTCCTGGAGTTGAGGCTGAGATTGATTTTAAACCTCTGGCGGATACCCAGCAATTATATGTCATAAACCTGAAGGTTTTAACGACCGGGGGGAGCAGGCAGTGGGAAGAATGTCTGGTGGGCATTGTTCGGGTGCCTTAAAATCCAGTTTACTCGTTGTTTTTGGCAATGATGAGCGCGGATTAATGCTAATGGATCTGTTATTGGGTCTGGCGTTGGCTCTGTTAATGATAGGAATTCTGCAACAGGTGACAGGTTTGGTTTTTAACGGCTACAGGAACAGCAGCAATCGCGCTGAGCTGCAGTATTCGGCACGTTCGGCCCTGGACTGCATTCAGCAGGATATAAGAACATCGCGGGATTTTCAGGTAAGTGCAGATGGCAGTAAGCTGATTATTACCGGTGCCGGCGGTGAGTATATCTATATATACGTGGGTTATGGCAATCTGTATCGAGTTTATGAGGGTACGACCGTTCCGGTAGTGGAAAACTGCTCCGCCGTTAGTTTTGCCAAGTCCGGTTCTCGGCTGCAGGGCCAATTGCAGTTACAAAATCAGGAGGAGAATTGCGAAATAGAATTTCTATGTTTTTCTCGAGTGCTGCATGCACAGGAGTAGGAGTATGCTTACACGACTATTGCACCCAACCAGACATGAGCAGGGCTATGTGCTGGTATGGGTTCTTTTTTATTTCCTGCTTTTATATCTTATTGGCATATCCCTGGCAGATATTTCTTTACTGGAGGGATTAATAAGTATTAATTACCGGCAGGCGGCCCAGGCTTATGAAATGGCAGAAGGGGGTGTGCTGGTGGGGGTGGAACAGATTCAGGACATTCTGGAAAGTGATTACAGTTACAGTCAGGATATTCCCACCGAGCTTATTCTGCCCAAACAGGAATGGATTTTGAATGAAGCCGGAAGGGAAATGAGATTTTATTTGGAAAATCCGAAGTGTATTTATGTTGATGGGGGGAAGTGCCGGTTTAAGTTTACTAGTAAAGGCTTTAGCCCGCCGGCGCAGCGAATTTTGCTGGCAGAAGTAGAGGTGGAGTTTCTGGAGATTTATAAAGTTGAAGTTGATGGGTCGATGGTATTTGACCACCGGGAGTTTATTTCGCCAGGGAGAGTGGTTTTGTTTAAGTATAAGGATGATTAGGTGGGGATAGGCCGCTGGTTTCTGGCAAAATATATCCGGGGACAGCCTTAGTATTGAAAGGCTGTTTTTAGTGGAATAAATTTATAAATATGTGTATAATAATTAACAAGAGGTTCTCAAGCGCTAACTTGAGAACCCCTCTAGCCATCGGGAAGTTTTTCTACAACTCCTGGTGTGAATGTAGTAGTAGGTTAAGTACTCGGAAAGGCTGATGTTAGTGCATCAGTCTTTCTTCGTTAGAGCGACAATCGAGACGATTAACGATAGGAGTAATAGTAATTCTACTATACTCAGTCGTATCACCCCCTCTCCTGGCACCAGGAGCCGGAGGCCTTTCCTTTTGGCTACCTGCATTTTACCACATTCTTCTACTAAAAAAAGCCCCTTGCGGGGCTTTACGTTATTTCTTGCCGCTTACATGCAATATATCCGGGGACAGTCCCCGGACTGATTCCCGGACATATTACCTAATTAGTTAGAACGTGGTAAAATTTATAGAGTAGCCATAGCAGGTTAATATCAGGTCCTGATTAAATTAATTTTGGTAATTATGGGGAAAACTATAGGGCAAAACAAATCAGGTAGTTGGAGGGAGTACGCTGGATAAGGTAATACTGGAAAGAGTTCTGGAAGAGGCACTGAAAAAGGGCGGGGATTTTGCTGAGATATATATTGAAGAAAAACAAAGCAGCAATGTTTTTTGCGAGGATAATCGGATTGAAAAGGTTAACAGCGGCAGGGAAAAGGGTGCCGGGATCAGGGTAGTTAAGGATGGCAGAACGGCGTATGTCTATACCAGTGATTTGAGTGAAGAGGGGCTGATGAAAGCTGCCACAGTAGCCCGGCATGCATCTGCAAACGGTAAGGGAACCCATCCTATAGAGCTGTCACCGAAACAACCGGTCTTTACTATCAGCTGTAAACGGTTTCCGGAGTCAGTAAGTTTTGATGAAAAAATTGAACAGGTGCTGGCGGCAAATAAAAGCGCTCGCAATGTTTCTGATGAGATTCGCCAGGTTACGGTGGCAGCAGGGGATTTGCACAAGAAGGTGACTATAGCTAATAGTGAGGGTGAGCTGGCTGAAGATGAACGTACCCGCATCAGAGTAATAGTAAGTACCGTGGCTGCCCGTGATGGTATTATTCAAACTGGCTATGAATCGGCGGGAGGAGTATGCGGCTGGGAACTGCTGGAGGAGATTGCTTTTGAAGATATGGCCGAAAAAGCTGCCCGACTGGCGGTCAATATGCTTTCAGCCCGACCGGCTCCGGCAGGGCGTATGCCGGTAGTAATGTCATCTCAGGCCGGGGGGACTATGGTGCATGAGGCCTGCGGCCATGGCCTGGAAGCTGATTTGGTACAAAAAGGGCTCTCGGTTTATAAGGATAAGATAGGTGAGAAGGTGGCTGCAGACGGGGTAAGTGTTATTGATGATGCTACCCTGGATGGGAAGTACGGCACCTTTAGTTTTGATGATGAAGGCAACTACGGCCAGCGTACGGTTTTAATAAATGACGGGATCCTGGAGCAGTATATGTATGACCGTTTGACGGCAGTTAAAGACGGCCGGGATTCTACGGGTAACGGCCGGCGCGAATCTTATCAGGATAAGCCTATTCCCCGTATGAGTAACACATTTATTGCTTCCGGCAGGGATGACCCGGAAACAATTATTAAATCTACCCCCTCCGGTTTACTGGTTAAGAAGATGGGTGGGGGACAGGTTAATACTACTAATGGCGATTTTGTTTTTGATGTGCAGGAAGCTTATATGATAGAAAATGGGGAAGTGACATATCCGGTTCGCGGCGCTACTCTGACCGGTAATGGACCCAGGGTGTTGAACAGTATAGATATGGTAGGTAAAGACCTGGGCTTCAGCATCGGGGTCTGCGGTAAAGACGGTCAGGGGGTGCCGGTAGCGGACGCCCAGCCTACTATTCGCATTAAGGAGTTAACCGTAGGAGGAACCGCCCCGGCCAGTGGCCCGGCCAAACGTAGAATCAGGAGAGTGTAGTAATGGAAGATTTTTTAAGGAATACAGGGGAGAAGGCCCTGGAGTTGGCCCGGAAAAGGGGAGTGGAGGCGGAAGCGTTTCTGCTGCAGGGTCGGGAATTAAGTATAGAGGTTATTGATGGACAGGTGGAGACCTTTAAGGAAGCGGAGGAAGCCGGTCTGGGACTGAGGGTAATCAACCAGGGCCGGTTAGGCTTTGTTTTTACCAGTGATCTGTCGGACCAGGCGGTAAAGCAGGTGGTTGAGGATGCTATCAGCATTTCTCGTTACACCGAAGCCGACCCGCATAATTGCATACCCCAGGGTAAATATGATTACCCGGTTTTAGAGGTTTATGACCCGGATATACCTGCGGTAAGCCTGGAGGCCAAAATCGAGCTGGCCCGTGAAGTAGAGAGGGTTGCCCGTTCCAGTGATGCTCGAATTAGTATTATTGAGCGGGCTGGTTATGAGGATAGTGAGTTTACCAATGTTATTATGAATACCAATGGGATTTATGCCAGCGGCCGGGGTAATTTCTGCGGCATTTATGTTTTCCTGGTAGCAGAGGAAGATGGGGATGCCCAGAATGGATTTTCCGTAATGATGAGGAAAAAATACAAAGATCTGGATTCCGCTTTTACCGGGAGGGAAGCTGCCGACAAATCATTAAGGGCTCTTCATGCCCGCAGTATAAGCTCGGCTCATCTGCCCTGTGTGATGGAACCCTATGTGGCTACCCGATTTTTAAGCCTGCTGGCGCAGATGGCAGATGCCGGCATGGTACAGAAAGGTAAGTCTCTGTTTGCCGGGAAGCTGGAACATACAGTAGCCGCGCCGGTGATAAACCTGGTCGATGATGCTACCTGGGGCGGTGGTATAGGAACCTTTCCCTTTGATGGTGAGGGGGTTTTATCCCGGAGGAATACTATTATTAAGGACGGGATTTTAACCAGCTATCTTTATGATTGTTATAGTGCCAGTAAAGCCGGGCTAAAACCTTCCGGCAACGGGCAAAGGGGATCATTTCGCAGCCTGCCTTCGGTGGGTACCAGTAATTTTATGCTGCAGGGGGGCAGCTTTGGTCCACAGGAATTGTATGCTGATATTGAAAAGGGGCTGTATATAACGGAAGTGATGGGTATGCATACGGCTAACCCGATATCAGGAGATTTTTCGGTAGGCGCTGCCGGTATTATGATTGAAAAGGGTAAATTGACTTATCCGGTAAGAGGTGCAACTATTGCCGGTAACCTGGGGGAATTTTTCCTGGATATTGAGGCATTGGGCAATGATTTAAGGTTTTTTGGGGGTAAGGCTGCTCCCAGTATACGTTTGAAAAGCCTTAGTATAGCAGGTGAGTAGTAGAGGAGTGATAGTTTGAGCAGGGGGATTCTGGTAATAAACGGGCCTAATCTTAATCTGCTGGGTGTGCGGGAACCGTCTCTTTATGGTACCCAAAGCCTGGAAGAAATCAACCGGGAATTGGAGAGGATGGCGTCTGCGGCTGGTATACGGATAGGTTTTTTTCAGTCTAACCATGAGGGGGAACTGGTGGAGCAGGTACAACAGGCGCGGGATGATTTTGAGCTGATAATTATAAATGCTGCCGCCCTGTCCCATTATAGTATTGCTCTCCATGATGCGCTGCGGGCAGTTAATTTACCGGTTATTGAGGTTCATCTGTCTAATATTTATACCCGCGAGGAGTTCCGGCATCAGTCCTTGATTTCTCCGGTAGCAGTGGGAGGAATTTATGGCTTCGGAGCCCTTTCTTACCGCCTGGCCTTTCTGGCGGCCTGTGAGATTATTAAAGGGCGTGAGGAGTGAGGAGTTAGGTGTTAATCTTTTATTGTTTCACGTGAAACAATTTGTGAAGAAAAATATCAGCACCTATTTTCTATTAATTTATTTTACATAAAGCTCTATTACGGTAAAATAGAAAAGTAAATCCCCTGAAGCGAGGATAGTCGATGAACGAACGAATTAAAAAGATGCTGTTATATATGGAAGAAAACCAGCTGGATGCCTTTTTGGTAAGCAAAGGTGAGAATATCCGCTACCTGTCGGGATTTACCGGGGGTGAGGATGCCCGCTTGCTGTTAACTCCACAGCAGCGCTATATATTTACTGATTCCCGCTACTTCGAGCAGGTCAAGCGGGAATGCCCTGATTGGGAACTGGTGGAAAGCCGGCCTCCTGGTATGGAGGAAATGCAAAAGGTTTCTTCTGCATTCAACCGGATTGGGGTTGAAGGCCATGTTGTCAGTTACAGCTCTTTTCATGAACTGGAACAATCCCTGCCCAATAAACTGGTCCCGCTAACCAATGTAGTTGAAAAACTGCGTCAGGTAAAAGATGAAGGAGAACTGCAAATGATACGGGAAGCTGCCCGTATTGGGGATGAGGTTTTCAGTGAGCTCTGCCGGCACAAAATAGCTCCGGGAGTGAGTGAAAGGGAGTTGGCCAATCAGATAGTGTATCTCTTAAGAAATAAAGGTTGTGACAATGAAGCCTTTGCCACTATTGCTCTGGGCGGGGAGAATGCCGCGCTGCCTCATGGCCATCCTGGAGACTATCGTTTAAGGTCGGGGGACATGCTTACCCTGGATTTCGGCGGATTTTATTCGGGCTATGCGGCGGATATGACCCGTACGGTAGCCATTGCCGAAGCCCCGCCCGATTTTCCGGCCCGCTATCAGCAATTGTTAGAGGCCCAGAAACTAGGGGTTTCGCTGGTTAAGGCGGGGGCTAACTGCCGGGAGATTGATGCTACGGTTAGAAATTGCCTGGACGATTATGGCCTGGCGGACTACTTTCAGCACAGCACCGGTCACAGCCTGGGATTGGAAATACATGAAGCACCGGCGATTTCGCCTCGCAGTGATGCCGTTTTAGAAGAGAATATGGTGGTAACGGTGGAACCAGGTATATATATAGCGGGATGGGGAGGAATCAGGATTGAAGATACCGTAATAGTAAAAAACGGGGGATGTGAAGTCATAACCCGCAGTGATAAAAATTTATTAATTATTTGATGGAGGGATACGATGATTTCAGTTAATGACTTTAAGACCGGGGTAACTATTGAAATGGATGGACAGGCCTGGCAGGTTATGGATTTTCAGCATGTTAAGCCAGGAAAAGGCGCGGCTTTCGTGCGGGCTAAACTGAAAAATGTTAAAACCGGAGGTTCGGTAGAAAAAACCTTCCGCGGAGGGGAAAAAGTGCCCCGCGCTCACCTGGATAAAAGGGAAATGCAGTATCTCTATAATGATGGTGAAGGCTATGTCTGCATGGATACTGAAAATTACGAGCAGATAACTATTAGTGCGGAAGCCATAGGCAATGGGGTTAAATGGCTGCTGGAAAACATGAATATACATGTGCTGTTATATCAGGGCAACATATTGGGCCTGGAACTTCCTAATTTTGTGGAGTTGGAGATAGTAGAAACTGAACCCGGAGTAAAGGGTGATACTGCTACCGGAGCTACTAAAAATGCCACCCTGGAAACGGGTGCTGTAGTAAAGGT
>CAZAZH010000095.1:0-7266 GCA_964489585.1 uncultured Syntrophomonas sp. | reverse complement strand
CTTCCAGCAGTGCCTGGGCATTTTTTTCACATATGATTCTATCCTTGTAAGTTCCGGGTTCACCTTCATCTAAATTACATACTACGTATTTTACCGGAGCATCAGGCACAAAACTCCATTTCATTCCGGCATTAAACCCGGCTCCTCCCCGGCCTCGCAGACCGGACCGTTTAACCTCGTCTATGAGATCTTTTCTTTCCATTGAGCGAGCTTTTTTAAGTCCCTCGTAACCGCCGACTTTTATATAGTCTTCAGCACTTTCAGGATTAATCTGGTCGGCGTATTTGAGCAAGACTCGCATCTCTTCAGCCATATTCATACCATCCCTTTCTTTTTCCCAAACGCGCTTCTTTTTATCTAGGCGCGCTATTTATACTGACCCAATATCTCTGGTATCTGCTGGGCTGTAACATTGAAGATTGGCTTGCTGTTAACGCTGATAACTGGAGTAGCCTGACACTGACCGATACACTCGCATAGCTCCAGGGTAAATTTACCATCAGCCGTGGTTTCGCCGACTTTAATCCCCAGGTAGTCTTCCATGGCCTTTATTACCTCATCTGCACCGGCTACATGGCAGGGGGCACTTTCGCACATGCGGATAATATATTTACCCCTCTTCTCTACCGACAGGTAAGAATAAAAGGTTGCAACCCCATAGGCCTGGGCTTCTGATAAGCCAAATGCTCTGGCGGCTTCTGTAAGGGCCTCCTGGGGAATATAGTTAAACTCTTTTTGCAGGGCATGAAAAGCTTCTATAATTCCCCCCTTGGTAGATTTACAATTATCAATTATGTCTTTGTAGTTGGCCACTATCTAATTCACCTCCTTTTTTGTAGACACCGCAAATTAACCAATAAATTGCTTAATAGATGCCGTGACTACATAATTCACCATTATATATATTCAATATACAGAGGCTTCCTTCCTTCACGTTTATCATAACTATAAATACTGATTATCTCTAATATAATTAGGTTAGCAGACTACAGAATATTTAAATAAATTAAAAAACAAATTGCATTCGTTTCAATGCCTAAAAACCGCGACCCATCAATAGATTTACCTCTATAAAGCCTACATCGTTTTCCCTTTATTTACCGCCTGAAATTAATTATTAACATAATCTATTTTTATAGTCCAACTAAAAAACAGCACCCTCTAGCTAACAAGGCTTAGCTTTATTTACTCTAATCCGCTATCCAGGAGGTGAAGACCAAGCTGTTAAACCCTCACGTCTCACTATGTACCAAGTTAACCTTCGCCTATATTTTATCATAAAGCAAACAAAAGATGACTTAAAACGACAATCCCTCGATGACAAAAACTGCAACCGGGGGATTGAAATTGGAATTCTAATCTAGTAGAAAAGCGATTATGTTATTAATTCATTCCGATTCCGAAATATTCCAGAATAAGAGCAGTGATCTCCTCCTGCTGATCAAAAGTAAAAGTGGGCACGGAGTCTTCCAGGGGGAAATCTGCGACCCGGGCAAGCACATTAGTTATCTCCAATGTAGATGTGCTGATTTCTCGCCGCAGCACCTCTATTTTAGGGAAATCTTTTCCTTTAAAACCCTCAGTAATGACCAGGTCAACATCACCGGCAATTTGAGCATAGATTTGTTCTATACCCCACTCCTCCTGGTTTCTGCGATATATAAGAGAAAACTCCGGAGAGGAAGCATAAACGATAGTAGCTCCGGCAGCAAATAACCGGTCAGAATCAAAACTGCCGGGTAAATCCAGACCTTTATGGGCGTGTTTAACTACTGCGGTCTTAATCCCCCGCTGTTCCAATCTGCTGATAATACCGGTAAGCAGGGTAGTCTTTCCCGAATTATGTTTCCCCACGAATGAGATAATTGCTGCCATGTAATCACTCACCTTTGCTGTCTATTGCCCTACTTCTTATTCTATCATCAATGATTCCAAATCTATACCATTTAACAGTTCTTTCAGTTGTAGTAACTCCTTTTTGTTCAAAGTAATACCCTTCCCCATTTTCTCATGTTCCGGTCCCCAATCACGGATGTCCACCTTCGGCTTACGATCATTCCAGCTAACCAGGTTAATTTCCTTCTGCCACCCTTTTGAGCCTTCCGATAGTACGCCCAGAGTCCTGGTGACTTCAAATTTGATATCCGCCATAATACTTATCCCCCTCTGTCTTAGAAATTTTTCTTTTTTCCCGGGAAAAATTAAAGCTATATAGAACTTGTGTTCTATATAGCTTTAAAAAATCCTTTATTTTTATCAAAATTTATTAATTTTTTTATCGACATATTTAAGGAGACCGGGCTTGGTCAGGTCTCTTATCATTTAAACGAACAGATATCTGTTGTGTTCCCCTCTTTGAGCGTAAGGCTTTTCTCAATCACACCCCTTGTACTCAATTCACCCACAGAACCACGGGCCAGTAGTTTAGGTAATGTTTTTATATCTTCCAGTAGAGAAATCTTGCTGCTGCCATCTATGATATCACGATGAACTACTTGAATAAACGGTATCATTTCTGCCCCCAGTTCATCCATTAAGGCTGGATTATGGGTTGTTATCAGCAGGTCAATACTCCGGTTTGCACCAATTTCCTGTATGGTTTGCAAAAGTAGGGTTGCTCTGGAAGGATGTAATCCATTGTCCACCTCTTCAATAACAATTAATGATCCTTCAGGTCTGGTTAAAAGGGCGGTAAGAATTGCCAGAAATCTCAAAGTGCCATCAGACATACCCCTGGTATCTATAATAATCGGTTGACAGGTCTTTCCCCATTTTTCTTCACAATAAAGCATGGCATCTCTTTGAAATTTGCCAACAGGTTCTGTCCATACTCGTGTTATTTCACCTTCCGGCAGCTTGGAAAGATACAAGGTTAGTTGGTTTTCAATCTTTAACCTTTTATCATCCGGTAATGCAGCAATCATACCGGCCAGGTTAGATGCATTTTCTAAAAGATATGATGAAAATGGAACGTAATCTCTCATCAGAGACGGCACTGGATCAAGAATAAAAATTTGCTCCATTTTATCCGTAACATACTGAATAGCATGTAAAACTTCATCGTTTTTGATTTCATAATTATTCAATTGGCTTATTACTGATATTGTATTTTTTAAGTCCTTACGAATAGTCCTGCCCTGACCATTGATAATGTATGCTGGTATAATCGGGCTCGGATTATCAACTTTTTCATCATTTTTCAGGGTATTAAATAGATTGGTCTCCTTTGACTTCGTTTTCTTATGAATAACTTTGGTTAGCGATTCTGCAATTACTTCCACTTGCGGTTTAGTCCGAATCGTAATGCTATACCTATAGTCAGTATTATCGTCTTCTTGTATTACAGTTTCCAATGTAAACTGATCACCGGGCAACATGGCAGCATATTCACTACCACCTCTTACAGCACCAACGGGGGGAAACAATCCGCCCCCACCGTCCAACGCAAACTGAAGATTTTTTCCATGTACTGCACTATTTAAATAAGCTATTCCATCTATCAGATTAGACTTTCCGCTGGCATTGGTACCAATTAATACATTCAACGGATCGATATATACTTTTGCATCTTTAAAACTCTTCCAGTTTATTAAACGTATCTCTTTAATCATTACTCACTCACCTTTCGATCGGGGTTTTGCCGAAACGGTTTCATTAACTCCATGCCCTCTCATTTTCCAAGGGTTCTTTTTTATAGCATACGCAACCAATTATTATTAGCAACGTAGTTAAATATACCCTAACATTTACCCCATGCATATTGTTGTCGTAAATCGGTTATTTTGTTTGCTATCTATATTTTCGGCCATTTTTCAATGACTAGCCTCAATTTACTGACCCGATGTCTATCCCTTAAAACTGTGCGAATACTAAATGGTTTTGTCTGTCAATGCAGGCTGCTGTAGTCGGCACGTAAGAATACTTTAAACTCCGAGGGTTTCAGGTTGTATTTTTGCAGCATCTTGATTATCAGGTTGCGCATGGAGTTGGCGCTTAAATTGGTTTCCACATAGAGTTCGCTGTCCTGTAGTTTGTGCGGATTCCTGATATTGGCCGGATTAGTGGAAAAAAGCTTTGTTTTGCGCCCCCGCATAGTGGGGTCGTTTTCAAAGTTAACAAAACGTTCCCGGTCCAGGGTCATAAGTATTTCGCAGGTCTTAATCAACATCTGTTGCCAGGTACGCACTTCCACCCGTTTACCGTTAAATTCAAAAGCAGCCGGTCTAGTATATGTAAAGTCTTCATGCAGGTTATGGACTATCTGTGAATCAACGGCATAAGCCTGATAATTCGGCAGTCCCGGTTCCTCTTCTTCATTCGACTCAACCGGTATTTGCTCTTCAGGTTCCAGGGCTGCCTGTAACTCCTGCACCCGCGCCATGTATTCAAGTATAGCGGTGGCCAGTTGAATATGAGGAAACATGGCTTCGTACTGGCCTTGATTAGAGAAACTTCCCGGGAGTTTGTTGATATCCTGCCGGGTATCTTCCATGGTATCTCTTAATAATTCCAAAGTTACGGATAGTTCTACCGCCTTTTCCGGAAAGAAACTCTTTGATGATTTTAACCATTTCCATTAAGTCCACCGACTTGTCCCCCCTTTTTAAAAACCTAGCTGTTCCACGATGGCGGAATACCTGTAATTGAACCATCTATTTCTTGCCTTCTATTATTTGTACCTCTTCTATCTCCTGCATCCGAGCCATGGCAATGCTTACTGGGTGATCTAGTGCGCTAAATTCCCGGTATACTTTTTCAACGGTGTTTAGAGCTTTTTCGGTTTGACCTTTTTCTAGTAAGGACTGAATGTCAGGGAGCTTATCCAGGTGGCAGAGTATATTTGCACCCGCAACGGTGATTTCATTTGGAAAGTAAAGCTCATAAATAAGTGCATTTAGGATAGATTCTAAATACTCAATACTGACTGGATTAGCGGAATTTTCTTTATCAAACAAAATATAATTAACTATATTTATGATTGTTCCCTCAAAGTTCTTATCGTTTTTTATGGGAAACTCAATAACTGTTTCGTGCTTAAGCGTAAACGCACCTCCCGCTGTCATAATTCCAATAAATCCAAAGTAGAATTCCATTAGTTTGCTATTCAATAAACATAATAAATACTTAATCAGTATTTTATCCGAAGTAAGAATATATCCATTACTAGGCAAATAGTGCTTTCCGTTATCATAAGCAAATGCCCATTTATCGGCCGTTAAACCCCATACTATTTTTTCTCTTTCGAATTGAGTATAGTATGAGCAGGCACGTAAATTTACCCAGTTTTTACCCTGATCAGCTCTTGACTGTAGTTTTTCTTTAAACTGATTTAGATATTTATAAATCTCCGGATAGTCTTTTTTTATGTCCAGGTCAAAATTAGTGTTTATAAGATAAACATTGCTTTTTGTGTAGTACCACTTCCTAATATTTCTGCCTTGTAATAGAGGTTTAATAATATCATTGTTTTTCGTGTTTGCATTTACTAATTTGGTTTTTTGTTCCCTATTAATTATAAACGCAGGATTATAACCAGTAGTAACACCTCTAAATATATATATCGTTCCAGTTTCCTTAATTCTTATAGAGCCCTTTTCTATTTTCTCTTTTATTGCTAGCTTGTTCTGTTTTTCAAGTTGCCATGTTTTCTCACTTAAGTTGTTCTGTTGTAAATAAAACTGATTATTACTAATAAATTCTCTAATATTAGAGAATTTACCAAGCGCATCATTTGCATAAGCAATTTTAATTTTATTGTCTTGGCTGTACGTTTTGGTAATTGAAACTATACAACTTGCAACTAAAGCTTCAAATACGTGGACATCAGTAAAATCTATAATTTCATTGATTCTATAGCCAATAAAATATTTTCTTAAATTTTCGCCATACCTAGTTTTAATAAATTTGTTTGATGTTATAAATAATAGTATGCCATGGGGTCTTAGGTTTTTGATTCCATTTTCATAAAAATATACATATAAATCCGCCGTCCCAGAATATGTGGAGTAATACTTACGAAGTTGCTGACTAATATCTTTTAATTTTTTATGTTCAACATACGGTGGATTCCCAATGATTATATCGAATCCATCTTTTACCCCAAACATCCATTCCGAATCAAAAAAGGGTGCGAATTTGTTCTGGTCGTAGGGATTAAAGTCTACTATCTGTTGGGCAACCCGGTTGTCCCAGCCATCATTAACAAGAAGACCGGCAATCTCCTGGCGTAGTTTTTTATCCTTCCTTTGGTACTTCAGTTTTTCATTTCGGGTTCGGGCATTGAAATACTGGTGGCGCAAATCTTTTAGTTCGTTCTCCAGCTTTACAATTTCCGGATTTCGTAGCGTCCCCTGTACATCTGGCTTCTCCAAATCAATTAAAGTATTGGCAGCTACAAATTTGGTTTCCAGATTGGGTAATGACTGAATGCCCAGATTCTCTTTAGTAGGCTGTGTTTTCTGATCAATAATGAGTGAAATAAAGAAGCGCAGCTTGGCAATCTGAACTGCAACAGGCTGTATGTCTACGCCATAAATGCAGTTTTCAATAAGAAACAGTTTGCGTCCATAATCCAGTTCGTTATTTATGAATGCGTCCTCGATTTTGTCCAGGGCTTGTTGCCGTATCTCAGGATCATCTATTATTCGGGCTTTTGTTTGCTGGCGTTCTTTCCATTGTGCGTTTTCCGGGTCCAGCTTTTGCAGTAAGTGTACCAACTTTAGTAATACACCCATAGGAAAAGCTCCGGAACCGCAGGCAGGGTCAAGTATTTTGCAGTTATCTATGGCCTGAATCAGCAGGTTAGTCTGTGTTTCATCAAAGGGATTCGGTTTCTCTGAATAACTGAGTAAATCGAGTAGTTGGTTTTCACAATCGGTATATCCATCTTCCTCAAGCTTTTGTTGCAGATAGGCAGATAAGGATTCATCCACCATATAATTAACAATCTCCCGCGGGGTATAGAAGGAACCGGTTTGCTTGCGGGCTGTGGTCTGGGTTTCCGGGTTGTAGCTGGCCAAAAGGTTTTCAAATACTTTACCCAATAATTCCGGGTCCAGGGCTATTTCTTCTTCCAGTGGAGTATTTTCAGCTACGGTAAATTTATAGCTGCCCAGAATATTTATCAATCCTTTGGCATGATACCTTTTACTTCTGGTGCCATATATCTCATTTAAGTCAACTTCCTGTTCCTGGCTAAAAAACAGGTAATCGAGACTTTTGCATAATAGCAAAAATCAAGTTCTTTGAAACTACAATATGGTATTA
>CAZAZH010000094.1:0-7360 GCA_964489585.1 uncultured Syntrophomonas sp. | reverse complement strand
GAAAAAATGTGATAAAGTAGTGGTTAGCATATTTGTAAATCCCCTGCAATTTGGACAGGGTGAAGATTTTGAAGAATATCCCCGAAATCTCACTCGGGATGGCGCCCTGCTGGAAGCAGCAGGAGTAGATGCACTGTTTGCGCCCTCGGCCCGGGAAATGTACCCGGCTGGGTTTAGCAGCAATGTTGAGGTAACTGGTGAAATTACGGAAAAAATGTGCGGTGCATCACGGCCGGGGCACTTTAAAGGAGTCACTACCGTTTGTACCAAACTTTTTCACGCCTGTCTGCCTGACATGGCGTTTTTCGGGCAAAAAGATGCCCAGCAACTTTTAATTATTAAAAAAATGGTAAGAGAGCTAAATTTTCCTCTAGAAATTGTTCCGGTGTCTATTGTTCGGGAGAAGGACGGGCTAGCCTTAAGTTCGCGCAACGTTTACCTGGAGGGTGTACAGCGACAGGAAGCCCTGGTTCTGATTAAAGCCCTGAAACAGGCAGAGGAACAGATTAGAGGGGGAGAGAGGGATATAACCAGGCTCACAGCTTCGATCACAGCAACCATTGCAACCAGTCCTCAGGCCGAGATAGATTATGTGGAAATCTTAAACGGCGATAATCTTTCTGAATTAGAAAGAATTGAAGGGCGGGTACTGATCGCGCTAGCAGTTAAGTTTGGTAAAACTAGATTAATTGACAACCTGTTGGTGGAGGTGTAAAATCAGGTGCTTCGTTATATGCTAAAATCCAAGATTCACCGTGCCGTGGTTACCGATGCGTCCTTAAATTATGTAGGCAGTATTACAATTGATAAGGAATTAATGGATGCAGCTGACATAGTGGAGAATGAGAAAGTAACCATAGTAAACAATAATAATGGTGAACGCTTCGAAACATACGTTATAGAGGGGGAACGTGGTTCTGGAGTGATTTGTTTAAACGGAGCAGCAGCTCGCCTGGTGCAAAAGGGTGATGTGGTTATTATACTTACCTATACCATCCTGAAGGATGAAGAGTGCACTAACCACAAGCCCAGGCTGGTATTTGTTGGGGAAAATAACAGCATCAAAAAAGTTTGCCAGGGTCGCTACGAGTAAGTCCAGGGGGACAGTTCCGTTTGACTTTAAATTATTTTGTCAAAGGAAGTTGTAATAATGACATTAGAATTACGGGACTATATAACCCGTAGAAAAAGGGAACTTAATGCCCTGATACTGGCTCATTTCTACCAATTGCCAGAGATTCAGGACATAGCTGATTTCGTGGGGGATTCCCTGCAATTAGCCCGGCAGGCGGCAGAAACCGAGGCTGATGTTATAGTATTTTGCGGGGTAAGCTTTATGGCGGAAAGCGCCAAAATATTAAGCCCCGATAAAATGGTTCTACTACCTGAAATTAAAGCTGGTTGTGCCATGGCCAACATGGTTACGGCTGAGGATTTGAGGAGCCTGAAGGAACAACATCCGGGATCGGTAGTAGTTTGTTACGTTAATTCCACTGCTGCGGTCAAGGCCGAGAGCGACATATGCTGCACCTCGGCCAACGCTGTAAATGTGGTTAAATCCATACCGGAGGATAAGACGGTTATTTTCGCACCGGACCGCAACCTGGGAGCCTATATCCAGAGCCAGACCGGACGGCAGATGATACTATGGGAAGGGTGCTGTCCGGTACATGATGAATTAAGCGGGGAAGAAGTTAAAGAACAGATGCGACTTTATCCCGGGGCTAAAGTAGTGGTGCACCCGGAATGCCCGCCCGATGTAATTGGTTTGGCCGATGCCGTCCGTTCCACTGCCGGCATTTTAAACTATGTTAAAAACAGTTCAGACAAAGAGTTTATTATCGGTACCGAAGAAGGCTTTATTTATACCCTGCAAAAAAACTGCCCGGACAAGGTATTTCACCTGGCCCGGCAGCAATTTCGCTGTGAAGATATGAAACTGACTACATTGAAAAAACTGGTGGTTTCCATGGAACAGCTGCAATACCAGATTGAAGTCCCGGAAGACATCCGTCAGAGGGCTTATCTAACCTTGGACAGAATGCTAAAAATTAATTAAGAAATAGAACGGGAATTAGATGCGGCAACCTTTAATTGCGACACCTGTAGGGAACGGCTCCCGTGCCGTTCCGTCATGCTGAACCGCAAATGGCCGCCGCAGGGTTTATGGGGTAGAATTATTGGGGTTAAGGTAATATTTAAGGGAACGAGAATATTAATATGATTATTACCAGGTATATAGGGGTGCTTGACCGGGATACCCCGGTAATCAATACCGATTTCCTAATTGTGGGCGGAGGTATAGCCGGTCTTTTTACCGCTTTAAAAGCGGCTGCCTATGGTAAAGTAGTAGTTTTGACCAAGAAAACAATTGAAGACTCTAATACGGGCCTGGCCCAGGGGGGAATTGCTGCTGCTGTGCATGAGGAGGATTCCCCTTTTCTGCATTTGGAAGATACTCTGGAGGCTGGAGCCGGGCTATGCGACATAGAAGCAGTAGATGTCCTGGTAAGAGAGGGCCCCGACCGGGTGCGGGAGCTTATAGAGGCCGGAGCCCAGTTTGATATGAAAAATGGCAATATCTCACTAACCCGGGAAGGTGCCCACAGCAGGCCCCGTATCCTGCATGCTGCCGATGCTACCGGTGAGGCTATTCGTAAAGCTTTGGTCAAAAGCTGCGAGGACAACCCGGATATAAATATTATTGAGGATCAGTTTTTAATAGATGTACTAACCGGTAATATGGGTCGGGAGTGCTATGGCGCTCTGGTTTACGATAGTAACAGCCGTTCCCAGCTGCTTTATGCTGCCCGGGCTACTATAATTGCTACCGGGGGAGCAGGACAATTATATAAAAATACTACCAACCCTGACGTTGCCACTGCTGATGGCATGGCCGCCTGTTTTCGGGCCGGCTGCCGCCTTAGTGATATGGAGTTTATCCAGTTTCATCCCACTGTGCTTTTTAGCCGCGATACCCAGCGTTTCCTTATTTCCGAGGCGGTACGGGGAGAAGGTGGACTGCTCTATAACTCGCGGGGGGAGAGATTTATGCATAAATACCACCCTCTGGAGGAATTGGCCCCCCGGGATGTAGTATCAAGGGCCATACTTAATGAAACTAACATTGCCGCCAGCGAATACGTCTATTTGGATATGACCGTTATACCAAAGGCTACTATCCGCTTTCCTAATATATATCGTACCTGCCTGCAGCGGGGTATTGATATCGAAAAGGATTATGTGCCAGTTTCCCCTGCTGCCCACTATACCATGGGGGGAATTGGAACTAACACCTATGGCGAAACTGATATTTATGGATTGTACTGTTGTGGAGAGGCTGCCTGTACCGGGGTACATGGGGCTAATCGCCTGGCCAGCAATTCCCTGCTGGAGGGTATTGTTTTCGGCCAGCGCATAGTGGACAAAGTGGAAGACATACTCTACCGCCGAACCGTTAAAGTGGATGAAATATTCCGCGACTTCGACCATAGCTGGGTTTATGTACCTACAGACGAAAAATTAGAGCCGGCAAAAGCTAAACCTGCCCTCCAGGAAATAATGTGGGATAATGTGGGTATAATACGAAACGAGGATACCCTTAAACAAGCTAACCAGCAGGTAGAATATCTGTATAATAACCTGGCCCGGGATAATAATCCCCTGGCCTATTATGAAGTAATGAACATGCTTACCGTAGCCAGAATAATCATTCAGGCAGCCCTATGGCGCCAGGAAAGCCGCGGCGGCCATTTCCGCTCCGACTACCCTGAGCGCGACGACGTCAGATGGCTAAAACACACTAGCTTCGTTAACTGCTAAACCGTGTTATGGTGGTCCGTTTAAAACGTTTTTAGGGAGGGTGATAGGGGACGGTTCCTGTGTCACCTTAAACTTAAGGTGACACAGGAACCGTCCCCTGTCACCCAGGAACATACCAATACCGGAGGTTTTCATGGAGTATATCGGATTAAACGAATTGATTGACCGGGCCTTGGAAGAAGATATTGGGCATGGGGATTTAACTACCGGGAGTCTTATTCCAAAAGAAATGCAGGCTTCGGGGATTTTTGTGGCCAAAAGCGCGGGTATTTTGGCCGGCATCAACGTATCCCAAGCAGTTTACCGCAACCTGGAACCTGGCAGCACCTTCGAAATCTTTAAAAGCGATGGCGATACCCTGGCTGCAGGTGACATTATTGCCCGGGTTACAGGCAAAGCTACCACCCTTTTAACTGGAGAAAGGGTAGCTTTAAATTTCCTGCAGCGTCTTTCCGGTATTGCCAGTAAGACCAGGCGTATGGTAGAACTCATCAAATACCTGCCCACAGAATTGGTGGATACACGCAAAACTACTCCCGGACTGCGGGTTCTGGAAAAGTACGCAGTAGCAGTAGGTGGCGCCCGTAATCACCGTTTCGGTTTATATGATGGGGTAATGATAAAAGACAATCATATAAAAGCGGTGGGAAGCATAACCCTGGCAGTATCAGATGCCCGCAAAAATGTCCCCCATACCGTCAAAATCGAGGTAGAAGTGGAGAACCTGGAACAGTTGGAGGAAGCCCTGCAGGCGAAGGCTGACATTATTCTGTTAGATAACATGGATTTAGAGCAGATGAAAAAAGCAGTAGAGATTGCTGCCGGCCGCGCACTCTTAGAAGCATCCGGTGGCATCAATGAAGATACCCTGGTAGAAGTAGCCAGAACCGGCATAGACTTCATCTCCTCCGGAGCCCTGACCCACTCTGCTGTTAGCCTCGACATCAGTTTCGACCTCACCGAAACCTGGTAGAGGGTGACAGGGGACGGTTCCTGTTTCCCCCGCCTGTGCTATATAAATACTCCTTGGCATAAGGTTAACCATATTATAAAATTAAGGTTAACAATTGGAAAGGAGTAATTAACCGTGAAAGTTTCTACCCGGGAAATAGCACTGGCAGCAATGTTTACCGCTATCATGTGTGTTCTAACAATAATGGTACGTATATTTCAACCGGTGATGGTACTACCTTTCAGTTTGCAACCTTTGGTCATGTTACTGGCAGCTTATCTCCTATCACCACGGGCCGCTTTTTTGAGTATGCTGGCCTATTTATTATTGGGCTTAATCGGACTCCCGGTATTTTCCAGTCCCCCTTACGGTGGCCCCGCCTATATACTGGTACCCAGCTTTGGTTTTCTGCTGG
Source organism: uncultured Syntrophomonas sp. (assembly GCA_964489585.1). GTDB lineage: Bacteria > Bacillota > Syntrophomonadia > Syntrophomonadales > Syntrophomonadaceae > UBA4844. The sequence continues at coordinate 2,171 of CAZAZH010000094.1, read as the reverse complement.
GATTTCCTCCCGCTGCCTGGATACAATCACGCCTGATTAAAAAAGCTACCATGACAAACTTTATATTAGCAGGTCTGGTGGGAATAATTATTTACTATATCATCGGACTACCCTACATGTACTTAATCTTGAACTTTTACCTGAAAAATAGCATTGATATTCTAAAAGTAATCCAGATTGGATTTATCCCCTTCATTACCCTGGATTTGGCCAAAATGGCGGTAGCTGCCCTTTTGGCCCGTAAACTAAGCACTAGATTGTAAACGTGGGGTGTAAGGCGTAAGGTATGAATGTTACATCCGGGGTGACAGGGGACGGTTCCTGTGTCACCCAGGGTGCCCCACAAGACACTTGTACCCTGCGAGCCGGGAGGGTAGTATAGATAAAAAGAGATAAGCAATTTACATCGAAATACTGCTACTAAGAGGAGGAAATACGATGATACTGGTATTCGATGTTGGTAACACTAACATGGTGATTGGGGTTTACCAGGAAGATAAACTCCTGACGCACTGGAGAATTCGTACTGATACCCTGCGTACTTGCGATGAATATGGGATGATAATCAAGTCCTTGTTTAACTATCAGCAAATAGAAATGGAAAAAATAAAAGCAGTAGTAATTTCCTCGGTAGTACCCTCACTAATGGCGGAATTGGAAGGGTTAAGCCATAAGTACTTCTCCTGTCGCCCTCTGGTAATAGGCCCGGGAATCAAAACTGGCCTGGCCATAAAATATGAGAACCCGCGTGAAGTAGGAGCTGACCGGGTAGTTAATGCCGTTGCCGCCTACCACAAATACAACGGACCCCTTATTATTGTGGACTTTGGTACGGCTACCACCTTTTGTGTGATTAATGAACAGGGAGAATACCTGGGTGGCGCCATAGCCCCGGGTATAGTGGTAGCCAGTGAAGCCCTGGTAGCCAAAGCAGCTAAATTACCCCGAGTTGAGCTGGTAAAGCCCCGCACCCTGATTGGCAGGAATACTGTTGCCAGTATGCAGGCTGGAATCATTTATGGTTTTGTCGGGCAGGTTGAGGGTATAATCAACCGTATGAAAAAAGAAATTGAAGGGCGTTGCAAAGTAGTAGCTACTGGTGGTTTGGCCAAGCTGATTGCTCAGGAAACTGATGTCATTGAAATCGTAGATGATTTACTTACCCTGGAAGGGCTTCGTTTGATTTATGAAATTAACCGGGGGTAATGATGTTTAAAATAGGTAATGTAGAAATTCCTAACCGGATAGTAGCCGCACCTATGGCTGGCGTAACTGACCGGGCTTATCGGCATATGGCTCAATTATTTAGCTGTGGGCTGGGTTTTTCCGAAATGATTAGTGACATGGGCTTGATTTATGGACAGGCCAAAACCAGGCAACTGGCTGAGCGTAGCGGTAATCAGCCCCTGGCCCTGCAGATATTTGGCTCCCAGCTGGAGCCCATGGTAAAAGGGGCTTTAATCCTGGAAGAACTGGGGGCCGACTTGATAGACATAAATATGGGTTGCCCCACCCCCAAGATAGTTAAAAACGGTGAAGGGGCAGCCCTAATGCTAGACCTGCCCCAGGCCCGTGAAATTATCCGGGAGATTGTCCGGGCAGTCCAAATTCCGGTAACAGTTAAAATGCGTAAAGGCTGGAACGATGGGGATAAGACCTGTATTGAATTGGCCGGAATGGCGGAGGTGGAAGGAGCCAGTGCTGTAACTTTGCATCCTCGCAGCCGTACCCAGTTCTTCTCCGGACATTCTGACTGGGAAATGATTAAGATAGTTAAGAAAAACCTTAGTATTCCGGTAATTGGTAATGGCGATATCTGGAGCGCTAACGACGCCCTGAGAATGATAGAAGAAACGGGCTGTGATGCAGTAATGATAGGCAGAGCCGCCCTGGGTAACCCTTTTATATTTAGGGAAACCGTCGAATTAGTTGAACATGGGCGACGCATCCTTCCCCCTACCATAGAGGAGCGCATAGCTGCCGCCTATCAACACCTGGAACTGGCTTGTTCCTTTAAAGGCGAGACTGTTGCCGTACGTGAAATGCGCAAACACCTGGCCTGGTACACCCGGGGCATGCGCGGCGCCGCCCGCATTCGTGAAACAATAAACCAGGCTACCACCCGCCAACAAATCAACTCCATCTTCGACCGCCTGATCGTGGGTGAGGCG
>CAZAZH010000093.1:0-7409 GCA_964489585.1 uncultured Syntrophomonas sp. | reverse complement strand
TAACTACTGCCGGTCCTGCTTTTTCGGCAATATCCGCTACCCCCATGGGCAGGGTAGCAGTTGCACTGGCTGTTTTAAGAGGACTTACGTTTTGAGCTGGTTGACTTTCCCCTGTACCCAGCAAGCCAGTTAACAACGAAACTCCACTATTTTCCGCTACAATACTGCCCCCCAGAACAAAACCGGCCAGGAGCACTAATACTATTGTAATAATCCAGGTTTTTTTCATACTTTCAAAGCTCCTTTCGTAAAGGTCATTTTTCCTATTTATCCTGCAGTTCCTCTATTTGCTTTTTAATATCCTGCAGTTGTTCATCTTTGGCAGCCAGATTTGCACAGATTTCCTCAATTCTATCACTACTATCACTTTCCTCCCGGTAAGACTGGTAAACTACATCTCCCAGTTCCGCCTTAAGGTTATATGTCTCATTTTCCAGATTAACAATGCTTAGTTTCAGCTTACCTATATTAAGCATCTGTCCCGATTTTTTAACCAAAAAGGAAGCAGAATTTTCCAGCAGGTTGCGCTTCTCCATCTAATATCACCTCTTATTAAGATTTTAATTGAAGTACTCCAACTGTCAAGGCAGCGCTAAAAACCATTAGCGGAGGTATTTCCCTCCGCTAATGGTTTATTATTAAATTTCGTTCTTTTTCTTATTCTCAGACCTTGAAACGGCTTGCCAACCCGGTAAGATCCTGAGCATTGTTGGTAAGAGCAGCAATAGTACTGGCTATGTCGCCTATTGCCTGGTTAGTACGCTCCGCCCCCCGTGCTACTTCCTGAGCATTGGCTGCGCTCTCTGCCATAGTAGCAGCTACTGATTCGACTGCCCGGGTCATCTCTTCAACCGCCAGCTGTATTTGCTGACTGGTAGTTTTAGATTTATCAGTAAGTGTCGCAAACATAGCTGCATCTTCGCTATACTGCCCACTCATATCTACCAGGACTCCATAATCCCCCAAAACCTGTTCATTAATAAATGCCAATAGATCATTGGAATTGTTAACCAGATTCTTAATAGCTTGTTGCACCTGAATTGTCGTACTCTGGATATTTCCTACCGTACTGGATGAATCCTCGGCTAGCTTACGTACCTCTTCGGCTACCACTGCAAATCCCTTACCCTGTTCCCCTGCCCGGGCCGCCTCAATAGCAGCATTAAGCGCCAGCAGGTTGGTCTGGTCCGCTATACTTGCTATAGTTCCAGCCAGTGTGGATATCTCTTCCACAACTCTAGCCTCCTGAATAGCCTGCAATAATCTTTCCTGTTTATCCTGATACATAAGAGAGGTTTGCTGTCGACCTTGTTCAGCATTTTCCTGTATTTTCATAGCCCGTTCTTTTATTTCATTAGCCTTATTATTTCCATCTTCGGACTCATGAGCCATCATATCAAGGGAAGCGCCAATCTCCTCAGCTGAGGCATTTAACTCCTCGGTAGCTGCCGATACTTCTTCCATGGCGGTTGCTATCTGCTCCGTTGAAGCACTGACTTCCTCCATAGTGGAGGCAATCTCCTGGCTTTTGGATGATAACGCTATACCAGAGTTGCTCAAATAATCTGCTTGCCCGGCAATATCCCCGGTTATTTCTCGTAATACCCGGGTCATATTATCAAGAGCCCGGGTAAGAATTCCAACTTCATCCTTACGGTTCATAAACTCCTGGGGAACATCTTTTGATAAATCCCCTTGACCGACTTTTTCTGCATGAAGGGTAGCTACGTTTAAAGGTACAGCTATATTTCGAGCCAGGAAATTGGCAATTAGAAATCCTAATACAATACCTATCAGAGTAAATATGGTAATTAAATTACGACTTTCCTGCAGGTTAGTTAGTGAAGCTTCAGTTATGTGGTTTACCTGGTTCTGAATTATTCTGGTCAGCTCTTCTACCTGGGGTTCCATTTGTTGTAGCAAAGGTATTACTTCAGCATCACTAATATTTCGAGCCTCTTCTATCTGGTCGTTTATAACCATGGGAAATACTTTATTTTCAACTATTTGGTTATACTGAGCATTAAGATTTTTAGCCTGGTTAGCCAGATCCCTTTCCTGCTGTTCCATTGCATTAGCAATAATATATTCCAGTGATTTGTTGATTTCATCAGAAGCATGCTGATAATCCTCTATATATTGATGCTCTCCATCAAGAAGTAAAGCATACAAAGTAGCTCTTTGCTCCCAAACATGGGGAAGAATCTGCTGAGTAGCCGACATACGTGGAAGATACTGTTCATTAATCACTAAAGCATTCTGACTGGCAATATTAAAGTGAAACCTACTTACTATTAATACAACTACAACCATCAAACCTACTACGCTGAAACCTAATCCAATCTTTTTCCTAACTGTCATTATTTCCACCCTTCCCCCCATATTTGATAACTAGCTCCTGATAAGTGTATTGTCTAAACTTCTATTAAATTCGATACTTTAATGAGCTAAAAAACACCTACTGCTTTCTATCCATATATTACATTATACTACTTTCTTTTCCTGTAGTATATCGTTTAATACTCAATAAATGTTTGGGATGACAAGGGAAGGTTCCTCTACTCCAAAAGTCATTGGAAGGCAGGTTTTTACATAGAAATGTTTTAGGTAAAACAATTATCGTAATGATTTTAACCAATATGCCAGAGAGGTGGGTTTATGGTAGATCAAAAGCGCGAGTTTCGTACTGTTCGCGGTTATCAAATTAAACAGCAGGAAGCAAATACTATTACCGCCAGTATGGAAGACTACCTGGAAATGATATATCGTCTGGCTCGGGAGAAAGGATATACCCGTATGGGTGACCTGGCAACAGCCCTTAATGTTCAGCCGCCTTCAGCAAGTAAAATGGTTCAGAAATTGGCGGAAATGGGTTACCTGCAATTTGAAAAGTATGGGGTAATAGAACTGAGCAAAAAGGGGCGTGGCCACGGGCAATATTTATTAAATAGGCATGAAACCTTGGAGCGCTTTTTAGCTATTATAGGGGTTAAAGAGCAGTTGCTGGAGGAAACTGAAAAAATAGAGCATTATATTAGTCCCGAAACTATAGAGAAAATTATGCTGCTGGTTGAATTCATGGAAAATAATCCAGAATGGATGCAATCTTTTAACGGTTTTAAGGACCGTAAGGTTTAGTGTTATAATTGATTTAATAATCGCATCATCGGATTATGAACAGGAGGACTAGTATGTTAAAACAAGACAACTTTTATTCCGAACTGGTAAAGCGATTTCAGGAGATAGTAGAAACAAATAATCTTTTGGATGAGGAGATTGTTATTACTGGGCGGGCTCTTTCGGTAGAAGAGGCCATAGGAAACCCCAAAAGGCAGGATTTCCCCATTGTCAAAGGTAAAGAAAAGCTGATGCAGGCTGAATTCAAGGGGTGTAAAGGACAAGCCTTTACCGATATGGCGGGGAATTTTAAGGGCACCTTGAAGGAGGTCTTAAACAGCCCCCTGGAAAGTAATTTTGATCGGGCGGTACTGATAGCCAGCATGAACGCCATATGTCGTTATCTGGGCCTAATTGAGAAAACTATCCATTGCCATGATGACCAGCCTGAGCAATGTGCGAGGAAACTGGTTGAACATATTAAGAATGAGTTTGGCAACCCCCGGATAGCCCTTATCGGATACCAACCGGCTATGCTGGAGAAACTGGCCGGATCGTTTTCCCTGCGGGTGGTGGATTTGGATCCTGATAATATAGGAAAAAATAAATCGGGAGTACAGGTTGAAGGGTATGAAGCTACAAATGAAGTACTGGAATGGTGTGATGTTATTGTGGCTACCGGCAGCACCGTGGTGAACTCTACCATTACTGATTATTGTAAACAGAAACCAACCCTTTTCTTTGGCACCACCGGAGCTGCCGCCTGTCATATCATGAGCCTGCAGCGTTTCTGTGCCCTGGGCGGATAAATCCCAATAAGTCCGGGGACAGTCCCCGAACTTATTGCATAGGAACGGCCTGGTTTTATAATTGATTTCTATTTATAAACGTTGGTGCCACTCCATAGGCGACTCCCGCCAGCAAGTATGGTCAGGCTCAGGAACATCGGCTCTTTCCTGAATGCTCAGTTCTACCGGCATTCCTACCGTTACCTTTTCCGGTTCACAGTCCACAATATTGGCCGGCATTTTTATTCCTTCCTCCAGTTCAACGATAGCGTAGATATAGGGGACTTTTTCAGTAAATTCCGGTAAGGCGCTGACATTTACAATGGTATAAGAATAAACTCTTCCCCTGCCCTGCAATCGTTTCCACACCACCGTTTCACCCCAGCAGTAAGGGCAAAACCCGCGCGGGTAAAATATATAGCGCTGGCAGGACGGACAAAATGGCAGCCTCAGTTCAGCCCGATGCAAATAGTCCTGGTATATAGCAAAATTATCAGACAATCTTATCCCTCCCCAGAATCAGGCAAGACTCGGTACTGAATACACCGCCATTGCCGCTTACAAAAGCTAGATCATTTTTTGCCACCTGCCTTGTTCCTGCCTGCCCCCGCAACTGCCGTACCGCTTCTGTTACATGACCCATACCCCCGGCATAAGAAGGTTGTCCACAGGAAAGCTGTCCCCCGTGGGTATTACAGGGTAATTCTCCTTTGAAAGTGAGATCCGTACTCTGGACAAAATTCCCCCCATCTCCCTTGGGGCAAAACCCTGCATCCTCCAGAGTAATCAAGACTGTTATAGTATAACAATCATAGAGGGAAACCAGATTTATATCACCCGGAGTACACCCGGCCATGGCAAAAGCCCGGCTGGCGGCCTGAGTAATAGAACTGCTGGTAAGATCAGGGGCATAGACAATCGAATTATGGGTGCAGGCTTCTCCGATACCGAGAATAGAAACTGCTCGGTGAGGCAGGTTCCGGGCTTCATCCATCCGGCTAACTACTACTGCCGCCGCCCCATTGCAGGGACGGACTATCTCCAACAGATGAATAGGATCCACAATTACCGGGGATGCCAGTATTTCGTCAATGCTTAATGCCCGCTGATTATATAGTGCCAGCGGATTATGCAGGGCATTGGCTCTCTGCTCCACCGCGATTTTGGCCAGCTGCTCGGCCCGGGTTCCATATTGATGCATATGGCGTCGGGCTACCAGGGCATAGGCCGAATTAAAGCCCATAGGTCCATAGGGTAACTCATAGTCAATTTCCGCCCGGGACATTACCGCCCTTTTACCTTCCTCGCTGTTAAACACCTGACTATCCCATACTCCCCCGCTTAAACACAGGCAGTGCCTACACAGTCCTGCTGCAACCGCCACTGCCGCCCGGGCTACCGCAGCAACCGCACTGGCTCCGCCCAGTTCTACTACATTTAAATATTGCGGCGATAGCTGTAAATATTCCGCTACCTGAGCCGGCCACATGAAAGCACTATCCTCTACTGCAGGCGTAACCAGCAGTCCATCTATATCGGATTTGTTTAAACCAGCGTCGCCTACTGCCAGCCGGGCTGCGTCTGCCAGTAAATCAAGAGTCGTTTTTCCCTCGGATTTAACCTCCGGCTTTAATTCGCTTATGCCGGTTATGGCTGCAGCACCACTGATTTTCTTCATGTTTGCGCTCACCTTCTTCCCTTTCCCTATTTCTATTAATTTGCTCCTTTTACCTCTATTTTTAAGACGTAAGAAAGGTTCGATTCCCTGGGGATAGGCGATATAATCGACCGGTTTGCAGAACTCAGGTTAAGGGGGGTATTTTTATGAAAACCGGAGTTTACTGTCACCCTGATTAGCTTGAAAAGTATGGAGTCGTTCCTATGCCCTGGGCGGATAAAGCTAAAAACCCGCTCCCTTACCTTAATAGTTGGCAATAAGTCTGGGGACAGGCCCTGGACTTATTTTTTTATTAACCCGCCATGTCTAAAGGACACAACTACGTATGAAAATAAATGTTTCACGTGAAACAATGTGTCTGACAATAAACATCATTGCCTATTTTCTAATTAACCCCTTTCGGACAAACACCAAATCTCTATAATTTCAATATATTAAAATAATTTAAAAGTTAGCCGTATGCAACTTTCTTAATGCTTGGCAAGTACGCCGGGCAGGCTTTTCTCAATAGACTGGGGTAGACAGCTGTGTTGACTAAACGAAAGAGGTGAATAAAAATAGTTATTCCCAACCCTTTATCTCTGGCAGACATACCTATCGGCAGCAGTGCCCGGGTCGAAACCGTCTTGACTATCGGCACCAATCGTCGACGATTGCTTGATTTAGGCCTCGTACCCGGTGCAAGAGTTGAAGTTGTTCGGCGTAGCCCCGCCGGTAATCCTACTGCTTATTTGATTAAGGGAACGATAATAGCCCTGCGTAATGAAGACGCCCGCCAAATCCTGGTGGATACAGATTAATTCAATATGTCCGGTTTCTAATATGTCCGGTGCCTGTCCCCGGAGAAAGGAGTATATATGTTTCAAGAGAATACTAAAAATTTTGTTATAGCCCTGGCCGGAAACCCCAATGTGGGTAAAAGTACCGTTTTTAACCGCTTAACTGGGCTGAAACAGCATACTGGTAATTGGCCGGGAAAAACAGTTATTAAAGCTGAGGGTACTTTTTCGCATCGTAACCGGCGCTATACCCTGGTGGACCTGCCCGGTACTTATTCCCTGCATGCCAGTTCTGCCGATGAACAAGTAGCTCGGGATTTCATCTGTTTTTCTCGCCCCGATCTTACTCTGGTGGTATGTGATGCTACCTGTTTGGAACGCAATTTGAATTTAGTACTGCAAATCTTGGAAATCACCGGCCAGGTTGTACTTTGTGTAAATCTAATGGATGAGGCCGAAAGAAAGGGGATTCATATAGATATAGCTGCGCTGGCCCACAAGTTAGGAATACCGGTAGTAGGTACCGCCGCCCGCAGCGGGAGAGGTTTAAGCAGGTTAAAGGATGTTTTGCAGGATATGGTCACAGGAAAAATTGCGACCACCCCCCGACAGGTTGTTTATGATCAGGAACTAGAATTATCCATAAATGATATTGAAAAAAGGTTGACTCCTTATCTGCCTGATTGGATTAGCAGCCGCTGGGTAGCTCTGCGTTTATTGGAAAGGGATTACAGTATCCTGAATTATATTACCTGTTACAAAAATGATATTTTGTCCCAGCGAGTATTAAAGGAGGAAGTGGCTTTGTGTCTACAATAAATAAGCAGGGGTTATCACTAATTCGTGAAATTGAGCCTCTCCTCCCCGGTAATGTGGCTAATATAAAAGACCGTATAGTAAGTGGCATTTACCAACAGGCTGAGGGTATTACGGCCAAGGTTGTGACAACTGAAAATCCGCATAAAACTAGTCTGGAGGCCAGGCTGGATGGTATCCTAACCTCCCGCTGGCTAGGTTTCCCTATTATGTTGCTACTATTGACTCTAG
>CAZAZH010000092.1:0-7412 GCA_964489585.1 uncultured Syntrophomonas sp. | reverse complement strand
AAAGCCTGCCGCACTAACTCCGTAAGTTCGGAAACATACGCTTTAAACCCTTCACTTTGCCTATCGCGGGGACGGTCCAGGTCAATATATACATCCTTAACTATTTGCCCTCTATCCGCAGACATGACTATAACCCGGTCGCTCAGATAAACTGATTCATTTACGTCATGGGTTACCATAACGACAGTAGTCTTTGCTCCCTCGACTAAAGCTGCCAGTTCCTCCTGCAATAACTCCCGCATTTGAAAATCTACCGCTCCCAGCGGTTCGTCTAACAGCAAAATTTCCGGGCGACTGGCTAAAGCCCTTACCACTGCTACCCTTTGCTGCATACCCCCGGAAAGCTGCACTGGATATTTGTTTTCGCTGCCAAATAAATGTGATATCTCCAGCAATTCATGCAAGCGCTTATTCTGTTCCTGTTTGTTCAGCTTTTTAACCTGCAGTGAATAAAGGATATTCTCTTTCACCGTCATCCAGGGAAATAGTGCATAGTTTTGAAAAACGAAGCCTCTGTCCGGGCCCGGTTTTTCCACCTTATTACCGGCCAAAATTATTTCACCGGCATCAGGGGTTGAAAAACCGCCCATCATGGTTAAGAGAGTAGTTTTACCACACCCGGAAGGTCCTAAAAGGGAAACATACTGTCCCCGTTCCACAGTGAAAGACATATTTTCCAGGACAATGTGGGGCGATTTTTTCCGCCGGGTAAATATTTTGCTAACACCTTTAACTTCCAACAAAGCCATCTTTAAATCTCCATGAAGTTAATTTTTTTTCGATGATTAGGAAGCCTTTGTCAATGACAAAGCCTACCAATCCGGACATAACCATCAATGCATAAAGCTGTGCCGTTTCCAGGCGTACTTGAGCTTCTACCATTAAAAAACCAAAGCCGGCGCTGGTAGCAATAAATTCAGCACAAATAACCGACATCCAACCAAATCCCATTGCCAGTCGGCAACCGGTTAAAATACTGGGCAAGGCTCCCGGCACCACAATATCACGAATAATATTAGGCAAAGAAGCCCCCATGCTGCGAGCCGCATTATAATAGTTGGGGTCAATCCCATGTACTCCGGCAATAGTGTTTATAACCAGAGGAAAGACCGCACTCATAGCTATAAGAAAAACGGTGGGTCCATCCCCCAGTCCAAACCAAATAATAGATAAAGGTACCCAGGCCATAATAGGTACCTGCCGTACGGAATTCATTATCGGAGAAAATGCCTGCAAGGCCGTTTGCGAATAGCCCATTAACAGCCCTACGGGAATTCCGATAAGAAAAGCATATAAAAATCCGGTAAATACTCTTCTTAAGGTTAAAGCCAAATTAGACATGATGCGGTAGTCAAACCAGGCTGTAAAAAATTCCCGGGCGGTTTCCTGGAAATAGGGTAAAAGCAAAGTGTTTTGGATACGATTAGCCGCAAAATACCAGGCAATCAGCAGGATAGTAACAACAACAAGGGTATAAAAAGTTCCCCGGTATTTATAAAAAATATCACCCGGAGTTAACTTTACAATTGTATCTGTTGAAATTGTACTCCCATTTCTCTCCATACTCTTACCTCATTACTGCTATTCTTTATTGCTAAATTTTTTGCTAATTCCATCATCAGTATTTCGTTACTGTTCATTTCTTCTACAGCCTGGTTATAGGCCTCTATAAAACTTGCTAATTCGGGGCTATCGAGCAGGTCTTTATGTACAACCAGTACTGAAGTTGGATATTTTGAAGGCAAAGGCTTACGATAACCGCTTATTTTTAAAGCTCCCAGAATATCCAGGACTATCCCTTCCACGGCCCCTCTTTCCAATGCATAGGGCAAACCTGCGGGAAGCATTGGTTGCATTTCAATACTGCTACCCAAATTAGACCACACTAATCTCTTTTGGATTTCCCGCGCATTCATGTAACCGACGGTTTGAGGAACAATATCCTCATTAGTAACTAACACTTTTCCGTTAACTACGATCGTCCCTAGAACTTGATAAGGCTGACCACTGGCTATCAGTTTGTCGGCACCATCCGGACACAACACCGCCAGATCAAAATTACCTGCGGATAAAGCTAGTTCCGTTTGACTGCTGCAGCAATCCTGTAATTGTTGATAGCTCATATTGACAACCTCCAGAGCTCCACTATCCTCACCGGCTAAATATTTTATCAGCAACCCGGCAGCGTCATCATTACAGGCAATCCGCAATCCATTCATTTCTAACCTGGGACCAAGTACAGTGCTAAGCCCCAGGTAAGTGATGATAATAAGGATTATTGCTCCATACAGGAGACTTTTTTTATTAATCATTTAGTAAGCTTTCTATACTATTACTTAACCTTCAACTACCCCGTAATATGGTCAACTTCTTTAGCTTTGGTCAGCCAATCTTCGAAATTCATCCCCAACGGGAATACCGGGTCTACTTCTTCTTTAATAAATGTTTTGAAATCTTTAGCGCCACAGGCATCAAAATAGGAAGTATCCACATAATCTTCAACATTTACGGTATTGATGTCGCTTTGCACATCATATTTTTGCATAGCAACCAATTGGTTTTTCATCTCATCCATCACCAGATCCCAGGAAATTGTACGTCCTTCTTCATTAGTCTTTTTCCACATAGTCATTAAAGCAACTTGTAAAGGAACATTGTAATTTTTAGCAAATATTTCGGCAGCCTTATAAGGGTGCTGATACATATATTGAATAGATAAGGTATGTGCCAGTAAAACGCGTTTAGCTAATTCCGGGTGGGCTTCGGCAAATTTGGTGTGCATGGCTACCTTGCAGCAGGTACCCTGCTTACCATCCCGCACGGTGTTCTGCCGTATCATACACCGGCCGGTACCCTCATATTCAGCCATAGAGCCCCAGGGGTCACAACAAATATAAGCATCCAGTTTACCGGCTTTCAGCGCAAAATACTCATCCTGGTCGCTCATATTAAAGTTCTCGTATTTAGTACTATCAACCGGGATTCCTAATTGAGTGGCCCATTCGACCCAGTTAATGTTATTAGTTTCCGGGTCAGCACCCAGGGATATTTTCTTGCCGATTAGGTCCTGGGGTTTCTTAATATCGTTACTTACTACCAGATATTCCGAACCACCGGTATGGTTTTGGGCGGCAATAAATAGCGGTGTTCCTTTGGGAACCGCTCGCAAAGTAGTAGTCCAGCCAGCATAACCAACATCCATTTTCCCGGCTGACATAGCTTCCGGTACATTACCGTTACCGGTCAAATTAATTTTTAGGCCTAATGCTTCATAAATACCGGCATCCATCCCGATACAAGCAGCCGTCATATGATCACAGTTGTAATAACCCATATTAATTGTATAATTGGCATCTTCAGCACTCAGGGGTTTCAGATTATAAGTTGCAGCTATCTCTTTGGCCAGTTCATCCTCAGATTTATTAGCATCCTGAGATGTTTTGTTGCAACCAGACATAACTATGAGTCCTACCATTAAAAGACCTAACAGCCAATATAATGTTGCCTTCTTCAAAACAAACACTCCCTTGTTTTCCCAACTTTGTTTTTGCTTAACTAGCAACAGTCTTCCATGCCCTCTCCAAAGAGGTTAATAAACTTATGATTTTCCCAACGATAAATAGCGTAACCTACATTCACCCCCTTGGAACCGGAAACGATTAATTCAATCGGGTCCTGGTCATCAATATCACGCCATTCAATCCGGTAATTTTCTACCGGTGCCGGTGTCGGCTCCGAAATAACAACCTTGCCATCCTCCTGCCAGATGGCTATCATCTTGTTGGTAGTGGGCGTATCCTGATAAATCACAATCAAATCTTCCAACCCGTCATTATTAATATCATTAACTCCGGTAAGCAGAGGCTTTTTGTCACTATATGCAGCCAAAAAATGCTCATACAGCACATGCTCTATATCTACACTTCGAGCATGCTCGTCTTCCGGCCCTTCTCCGCTACAGCCTGCAATACAAAGTAAGCACAATAATACCAGAGCCATTCTTTTCTTAAGCACTTACAGCCTCCTGACCAACAAATTTACTAAACCATTCCCGGCAAATTGGCCACCAGGCAGCAGCACCCATAGCAATGACAATAAGCGAGCAAACATATTCCACCCCGGCAGGAACCGCCAGAGACATTTTATTGGCCAAATCAATACTGGTCTGGGCCTTGCTTAAATCAAATACCGGAGTAAAACCCGGTAACAATAAAATGTTGGTTAAATAACCAACTATAATAGCGAAAGCTATTACCGTTAAGGTATATATGACTACCGTTCTTTTGCCAATTAGTTTGTAAATGCTGAATAGTTCCGGTAAATTAGTCGCTACTCCAGACAAAAGAAAAGTTATAGCTACTCCTGGTGCTGCTCCGGCAGCCACAATAGCTGCAATAAAAGGAATATGCCCCACCGCACAGACATACATAACCGTGCCCAGAATAACGATTCCCAATAAAGAAATCAAAGCCGGGCTGCTTAAATAATCCTGAATAAAAGCTACCGGAATAATGGTCAGTAACAATGCTGCAAATAAAATACCTACTAAAACATAACGGCTTACCTGTAACCCCAGGCTGCGAACGGCCCAATCCAGGCCACTATAAAGCTTTTTATGCCAGGGAGTCTTAATAGTAACAACTGTTTCTGTTTGCGCCGGCGTATTAGCCATAGCCTCGGCCATAGCTGCTGCCATCGGAGATACCAGCTCGTTTTTTCCCCACTTGTTACCTATTACCCCAATAACAATTGGCAGCATAAATCCGGTGATGACATATATGATGGTTAGTTGCGGACCTAAAAGGACAAAGGCCAGCAAAACAGCAGCAGGATTGATAATCGGGGTAGCCACTAAAAACGCCAGTGTAGGTCCTAAATAAGCACCCGAGTAATAAAGGCTTAAAGCCAGAGGAACCACACCACAACTGCAAATAGGTAAAAGCATTCCGGAAATCGTAGCTTTTACCAATGAAGATAGTTTGGTATTTCCTAGAGATTGTTGCAAAAATTCCGGTCGCAACACTATGTGTAATAACCCGCAAAGGAAAAAACTTATTACCAACCAGAAAGAGCTTATATTTAACAACTGCCAACAGGACAGCACAAAATCTTTAATCATTTACTTTATCCAAAGCAACCTTGATGGCCCCTTCAATTACCCTCCGGTTTAATTCATCAAAACGTTCTTTCTCATTAATAATTAAGGTCCCGCGGCTTATAGGCCCGTATTTGGGCAGGTAATCAAAATCCTTACCCATGTAGTAAATTTTCAGATCTATCTGCTGGGGATGTTTAGCAGCTAAATCCCGTAAAACATCTCCATAGCCATCACAACATGAGCAAGTATTGATAAATTCCACTTTAACCTTTTCCATTTTTAATTTGCTCCCCTTCTCCCCTTTTAGTTATATATTGTATTACTAAATGTTAGCCTCAAGCGAATTATACTCCAACACATTAAAAAGCGTCAACACCTTTAAAACTATAATGAATACTATGTGGCCCTGGGTATTTATATTCTATTTTCTTCTAGCTCTAATTATTTTACATTATGATACGATGCTGGCCAGGTAAGCTAACTATAATAAAAAAACACCCCGAAGGGTGTTCTTGAGTTCTGGCAAAGTATTTGCCCTCTTCTTTTAGCTTATGGCCAGATGCTGGCGAAGGTTTTTCGGTTGGGCATATGTAGGTGACAGAGAAACCCGTCCCCTGCCACCTGTAATGATGAAAGTTTCTGCTAAAGCTCTTGGTATTTGCAGTAATACCATTTTTTGAAGTAGCTACCATTCATAATTATACGTTTGCCCGTTGTTGGCTTCATATTGTTTCTTGTTTTTAACCATTGTTTTCATCTGTTCGTCTAAGGTTTTGGGGTAAGAATAGCAATCATTCCGATATAGTAACGGTAATTTTTGTTGCCACTCTTCCGTAAAATCGAAATGCCGATCTTCAGTAATAAGTAAAAACTGACAAAAACCACGATTGGGGAGCTTATCAAAGGCTTCTTTTAAAGGCTTATGCCAATACTCCTCTAAACCGATATTTTGATAAGGATTTTCATAGCCCACCAGCAACAATTGTTTATTATCGGCCAGAAGCTCTTTGAGTTCTTTGACCTCAACTTTTTTAACAGCATTATGGTCAATAAATAAAACTGCATTAGGATATTGCTTGGCCAGGCGCATAAATTTAGCAAAATCAGATGTTAATTCTGCCTGCTTTAATTTTTCAATCTCGGCAGCACTAAAATAACCATTTTCCTCGCTTAAATAGATAGCCTGCAGTGATTCCTTGGTTATTGGAGACTCAACAGGTTTCACTGTTTTGATATTACCATCACCACAACCGCATATTGATATCATAAGGAACAAAATGAGGACTTTAATCAATTTTTTACGCATCATATTCACTCCTTGCATTTAATCTCCCCAATTATCACCGAAGTCGGGAGCATAGTACTGTACACCGCCTTACCCAAAGGTGGTCGTGCTATTTTTTAAAGTATAATACCCAGGCAAATAACTCTCACGATTACCAAGCAGAATTGGAACAACTCGCTATATGTAATCATAGGTATCACCTCCCCTCGCGGGAAAGTGATAAACCGCCAAACGGCAACTCCTTTGCTTGTTTTAACATACTTGCATTTATTAACTAGTGTCAGCTTGCTTATCTTACCATTTCTTTGTGGATTCCGGGCAAACAACTTATAGTAGGCTTTTTTTTACCCAGTCGAGAATCTCCCGGCGGGATTTGCCTTCCAGTTGCATTTCAAAACACTGATCCAGGATTTTGCGGAAATCGGTACCGGGCTTCAGCCCCAGAGCGATTAAATCTCTTCCCTGCACAAAGGGCGTAATCCCCTGTTCGGGGTCTAATCCCAGGCGGGATATCCTGTCCATTAGCCATTCCTGTACCGGTTCGAAATCCCGTTCTTTACCTCTACCCTTAAAATCAGCTTCGGCCAATAGCAGCAATTCCCGGACATTAACCCGGTTAACCAGTTTGCGGATAGCCTTGTCACTCACCTGTTCCCGGGTTTTATACAGTAAGACCGGGTGCATATGTTCTCTGACCAGTTTTTCTACACCTGCGATAAGGCTTTTGGAGGCATTTAACTGGTTTAGAAAAATACGGGCCATCTTTTCGCCTTTCAGGTCATGCCCGTAAGCAGTAATTTTACCATTGCGGGTACAGGTGGTAACCGGTTTGCCCAGGTCATGAAGTAGGGCTGCAAACATCAGGACTTCTGGGTCCTGGGATTGTTCTTTAAGACGGGCACAGATATCTACTACTTGCAACGTATGCTGCCAAACATCACCTTCGGGATGGTTAAGGGGGGACTGTTCACAACCTACTAACCTGAAAAGCATGGGGTGCCGGCGTTCCAGTATCCCGGTTTCCTGCAT
>CAZAZH010000091.1:0-7443 GCA_964489585.1 uncultured Syntrophomonas sp. | reverse complement strand
GGGACATGGGACCTGTCCCCCTATTCCCCCGCTTGTTCTTTCATATCATTTTTAGCTTTCTCAAATCTTTTAATACTGAGGTCAATTATTCCTCCAGCAATTTCATTTTGCAATTCTGATTTCGTACCCCATATTGCGATAACCTTGTAAGCGTTTGTCATACATACGATTCAAAAGTCTAACCGGGCATCATCAAATCCTTCACCAATATATCTACCGGTAGCCAGCAAAACTCGTTCTTCATGATCAGGTATACAGGCTATCTTATCCATTAATGCCTGTCTTTGCTTCTTCCCCATGCCACCTCGAAGTACGATAACATTCTTGGCAAAGCCCTCCAGACGTTGAGCTAAATAGTCCAAATGACTGGTTCTTTCAGTAAGTATTATGGGGGAACGACCTTCGTCAAGAGCGTGCAAGATATCGTCAAATATCAGGTCATTACGTGCCTCATCTACTGCCAGAGCAGTATAAACCTCATGCATCATTGAAACATCATAATTATCGGGAAGGATAAATTGAGTAGTACGCGGAATAACTACATGATCAAAAGGCCTTATAGCGGCTTGTTGTCTATCATCTACCCGAAATCGGATTGGTCCACACTGCATTATGATTATTGGGTGGTGACCATCCTTGCGAATCGGTGTGGCGGTCAAGCCCAGGACATATTTAGCTTTCACCTGTTTCAGTACTTGTTCAAAACTAAAAGCTGATAAATGATGACATTCGTCAATAATAACTTGTCCGTAATCAGCTACTAAATCTTTAATAATTCCTTTCTTACTCAGGCTTTGAATCATGGCTATATCAATCTGCCCCGTTAAGTTTTCCTTGCCACCACCAATAGTGCCAATACATTTTCGGGGGATATTTAAAAATGTGCCGAGCCGTTCTTTCCACTGATCCATAAGTTGTCTCCGATGTACCAGAACCAGGGTACTGGTTTTTCGTTCCGCAATCATTGCAGCAGCCACTACCGTTTTACCAAATGCAGTGCTGGCCGAAAGAATCCCCAAATCATGAGCCATTAACCTGGTTTTAGCCTCCTGTTGCAAAGAATTGAGTACCCCTGTGAAATCAACCTCCAAATCAGCGCCCGTACATCTTTTATCTATAATATTTACCTGTACATTATGAGCGTTCAGCAGTTCAACAACTTCATCCAGACAACCCCGAGGTAGTCCAATGTGCCTGGGATAATCCTCTGCACAAGCAATAACCCGCGGTTTATCATAAGTAGGAAGGCGCATAGACTGCGCTTTATAAAACTCAGGATTTTGAAAAGCAGCCAGACGTATTATCCGGTTGATCATAGCCGGCGGTAAATCATCTTTGCGGATATACAACTGATTACTATAAACAATTCTAACCGCAGGTGGGAAAAGCCCCGTAAGAGGTTTACGGCTAATATTGTTTGACGGTAATACTGTCAATGGATCCCGATCGGCATCGTCAAAGGAAACCCTGGAAACACCGATTATTCGATTATTTCTATAGGCTTCTTTTAATATTACGTCAAGAGTTATATTGTTTATTTTCTTAATACCGGCTAAATAAGCCCACTGATCATCGTAGGCGCTATATTGGCGCTTTACAAAGACACTATTACCTTTTTGCCGAGGTTTATACTGTAGGGGAAGGGCTATTAAATTACCAAAACCGCCTCGTGGCATGGTATCTTGACTGGGGAAGAAACGGTCATAGGAATCAAAGCCCAGTTCGGGACGTATTTCCATAGTTTGAGTGAGGATGTAACTGCCTAAAGCCCTGGCTTTAGCTGCAGGTACAGGTTCATCAAAAAATATCCAGATATGCACTCCATTTCCTGAGCGAGAACGCTCCATAGCTGCAGGAACCCCTAATTGGTCACAGGTATCTAAAAAAGCCCTGGCATCATCCGGCCAGTTTTGTTTATCAAAGTCAACAGCCAAAAAACAGCAGGTTTCATCCGGTAATAATGGATAAACTCCGATGGTGCACTTGCCGGTTAAATGTTTTTGGATGAGTTCATCAGTTACCGGTAAAAAATATCGATTGGAACAACAAGAACATTTGACCCGTGGCTTCTGGCAATATCCATCCTTCCATTCATTGGCACAAGCCGGAGAATATCCTTTCTTCCCGGCTTTACCTTCCCATCTAACCGGATATACATCCTCCCTGCCACGGAACAAACTCCGAAAAAGATGAATCTTCTTTTCTGGAGCAGAATATTTTGTTACGTTTATATTAGTATTTGTCTCCTGAACTTGCTCGATATTATCTCCAAACAATTTACCAGTAGCCTGAACAATGGTTTCTGGTGTTATACCCAGCCTGAGCTTTAGTTGGGCATTTTCTTCCCTCAACCTCTGGCATTCCGCCAGGGCCTTCTCCAGGCTAGCTTTCAAACTGCTATAGTCGTCAAATTTAGCTTCAGTCATTATATCAGCCTCGATATGTTGGAGTTACTATGATTGTAGCCTTAAATCTAGGAAATATAAACCTTAAATCGCATGCTGGTCATTTCTTCATTTGTATTTTGGTACGATCATGATGTGCAAGACGACCAGGTGGAAGAATTTAATGTGCTAAAATGATATTACCAAACCATCAAACTAATAACCTGCCCAGACCCTGGTGTAATACTTTGGCGAACCAGTCAGGTTTACCCAGTTACCCAGGAGTATAAAAACACAGCGCAATAAAAATGCCCAGGAAAAAGATAGAGGGGTAAATGGAGAGGTTTTATGAAAAGAGCAGTAATCCTTTGCTTAACCATTATTATAATGTTTGTTACAATCAAACTGGTCAATGACTGGAAATGCCAGAATAACTCTATGATACCTCAGCGGGCAAATCATGAAAAGACGGTTCCCCCCTCAAACAATAATCAGAACAAAGCTAGCCAGGATGACGGAATAAAAGTATTGGATATACTGGGCCAATCTGATAATCTTACCAGGCAACAATGGACAGCAATGTTGGAATGGCGAAGCGATGCCAAGCAAAGTGCGGTAAAAAATCCACAAATTCTATATATCAATGGGAAAGGCTCCAAACCACAGGTAGCACTTACTTTTGATGATGGACCGGACGGTGAAATAACGCCGAAAGTATTGGATGTTCTAAAACAATACCAGATACAAGCTACCTTTTTCTTTACCGCCAATCGACTGAATCTCTATAAGGATGTTGCCAAACGGGCCTATACAGAAGGTAATCAGATTGCCAGTCATGCTTATAGCCATCAGGAATTAAGTAAAATGAATGCGGAAGATATTGATAAAGAAATTATAGCCAGTGATGAGGCCTTTGAACGTGTTCTAGGGGTTAAACCAGCGATGATTCGGCCCCCATATGGGGCTATCAACCAGGAGGTACTTGATGTATGTGCGAAGGAACAAGAAAAAGTAATCCTTTGGTCAATTGATACACTGGATTGGTCACAGCCCGAACCTGAGCATATCGCCAAGAATATTCTGGATAATGTAAGACCTGGCGAAATTATTCTTATGCACAGTTGCAAATATCGCGAGGACACCGTACAAGCATTACCCTTAATTATTGAAGGTTTGCAGGAAAAAGGGTATCAAATGGTTAATTTATCGGAATTGCTGCAAAAGCCTGCATACAAGCACTAACTAATAAAAGCCGTGGGACAAGGGACCTGTCCCCTTGTCCCCCCCTTTCCCAGAGATAAAGGCCGGGGGTTTTTGAAAACCCCCGGCCTTTTGTGCTTTTGCATACAATCCAAATCTTTTTTCTATTTCTATTCTACTATATTTTTTCCAAACGTGCAGCACATACTTTATATTCTGGTATACCTGCTACGGGATCCAAAGCGGCGGCATTGGTTAGCCTATTAGCAGCTGCTTCACTGAAGTGGAAGAAGGTGAATATTACGTTTTCTTCCAGGATATCAGTTACTCGAGCCTTAAGTTCAATACTGCCTCTTCTAGTAACTACCCTTACGGTTTCACCATCAGCAATATTTAACTTGTCAGCAGTTGCCGGGTTAACCTGGATTTCATTATCCGGCTGGTGCGCATCCAGGGCTTCTGCCCTTCTAGTCATAGTACCGGTATGATAATGGAATAAGCTGCGTCCGGTACTTAAGATGAGCGGATATTCTTCATCCGGTAATTCTGCCGGTTCTTTAAACTCGATAGCATGGAAAAGTCCCAGGCCACGATTGAATTTTTCCTTGTGCAGTATCGGTGTACCAGGATGCTCTTCAGTCGGGCAAGGCCAATGCAGACCTTTGCCTTCCAGGCGCTGGTAGGTGATACCCGCATAAGATGGAGTTACGGTTCTCATTTCGTTAAATATTTCTTCGGGCGAACTATAGTTCATGGGATATCCCAGACGGTTGGAAAGCTCGCACAGTATCTGCCAATCAGGCCGGGTGTCTCCCCGTGGGGTAATGGCCTGACGCACCCTCTGTACCCTTCTCTCTGTATTACTGAAAGTACCTTCTTTCTCAGCAAAGGTTACACCTGGGAATACTACGTCGGCTTTCTGAGCTGTCTCGGTAAGGAAGATATCCTGTACTATTAGCAGTTCCAGGTTATCCAGAGCCTCTTCTACGTGTTGCAGATCGGGGTCGCTAACCATCGGGTTCTCACCAAATACGAAGATACCCTTTAACTCGCCATGGTGAGCTTTATTTATGGCGGTGGTCTGAGTCACGCCATTGTTAGGTGAAAGCTTAACCCCCCAGGCCTTTTCAAACTTTTCCCTTACCTCAGGATTAGTAACCTGCTGGTAAGCCGGATAAGTTACCGGTAGGGCACCCATGTCGCAGGCTCCCTGAACGTTGTTCTGACCGCGTAACGGATTTACCCCGGTGCCAGGTTTACCCAGATTACCAGTTAACAGAGCCAGGTTGCAGACTGATTTTACATTATCAGTACCGGTGCTATGCTGGGTCAACCCCATAGCATAACATATCGAGCTCCGTTCGGCACTGGCATAGATGCGGGCTGCTTTCCTGATGTCATCTGCCGGTACCCCGGTGATTGGTTCCACATATTCTGGAGTGTATTTTTCCAGTACTTTAGCAACCTCAGCAAAACCTTCGGTCCGATTTTCTACAAACTCTTTGTCTAACAGGCCTTCACTGATAATGACATTCATCATGCCATTAACCAGAGCCACGTCCGTACCCGGCCGGAACTGCATATAAACATCGGCCATTTCCGCCAAATCTATTCTGCGGGGATCGGCCACAATCAATTTAGCTCCATTTTTCCGCACATTACTTTTGATTTTGTAACCTATAACCGGGTGATTCTCAGTAGTATTGGTACCTATAAGGAATATTGCGGTTGCATCGGTTTGCAACTCGTTAATGGAATTGGTCATTGCACCACTTCCGAATGCTGCCCCCAGACCGGCGACAGTTACGGAGTGTCAGAGACGGGCACAATGGTCAACATTGTTAGTACCAATAACCGCCCTCATAAGTTTTTGAGCCAGGTAGTTCTCCTCGTTGGTAGCCCGAGCGGACGAGAACATAGCCATAGCATCCGGTCCATACTTATCTTTTATTTCTTTAATCTTGCCGGCCGCGAAATCCAGGGCCTCGTCCCAGCTAGCAGGACGTAGTTCTCCGTTCTCCCGGATAAGCGGAGTATTAAGGCGCTCGGGGGAATTTACAAAGTCCCAACCGAAACGGCCTTTAACGCAAAGTGCCCCTTTATTAACAGGACTCCAGTTTTCATCCCGTACCGATGTAACCCCTACTATCTCATCATCCTTCACGTTAAGCTCAAATGTACATCCGGTTCCACAGTAGGTGCAAGTAGTTAAGACCTTTTCCACCTGATAGGATTTACCCTTGCGAGCTGAAACTTTGCTGGTTAATGCTCCCACCGGGCAGACCATAACGCACTGACCGCAGAACACACAGGGGGAATCAGCCAGATTACCGTTAAATGCAGTAGATATAACCGCATGATGTCCCCGGTCTTCAACATTAATGGCCTGGGCACCGGTAATCTCTTCACAGGCACGAACACAGCGGGTACACATGATACATTTGTTATAATCTCTCTCTATAAAGGGATTGGGGTCGTCCTTATAAATGTCAGGACCTTCACCCGCAAAGCGCGAATCCTTTACTCCGTAACGGTAGCAGTAATCCTGCAGCTTGCATATCCCATCACTCTCACAGGTATGGCATTCCAGTTTATGCCGGGCCAAGAGCAGTTCCAGGATAACCTTCCTGGATTCAACTACGTCTGGGCTTTCGGTTTCAATTACCATGCCGTTTTCCGCCGGGGTTACACAGGCAGCCAGCAGATTACGGCGGCCTTTGGCTTCAACCACGCACATACGGCAGGAACCGGCCAGTCTTAAGTCCGGGTCGTAACACAGGGTAGGTAATTCTACTCCTGCCAGTTTACATGCATCCAGAAGCATAGTCCCTTTGGCAACCTGTATCTCTTTACCATCTATAGTCAGATTTATCATTCTCTTATCCTCCTTTCCTGGGAATTATTGCAATTTCCGCATGTATTCATGGCGGAAATGCTTAATAGTTGATTCTATGGGAATTGGTGCTGCCTGTCCCAATCCACAAAGTGCAGCTTTTTGCATGACCTTGGATAGTAAGAGTATGTTATCCATGTCTTTCTCGCTACCTTTACCGGAGTTAAGCTTCTCCATTATCTCCCGGCAGCGGAAGGTACCTTCCCGACAGGGATTACACTTACCACAAGATTCATGTTCAAAGAATTTGGATATCCTGGTAACAACATCTACTATGTCACGGGTTTCATCCAGAACCAGAACGGCACCTGAACCCAGGGCTGCTCCCATAGCACCCATGGAATCGAAATCAATCGGGGTATCCAGGTTCTGCTCGGGAATAAAAGCTCCCGATGTGCCTCCAACCTGAACTGCTTTGAATTTCTTACCGTTTTTAATTCCCCCGCCGAGCTTGTAGATGACGTCACGAAGGGTATAATTAGTAGGCACTTCAAAATAGGTGGGATTGTTAATATCGCCGGTTAAGGTAAGAACCTTGGTACCAGGGTATTTTTCAGCACCAATGCCGGCAAACCAGGCGGCGCCGTTTACCAATATATATGGTAAACAGGCAAAAGTCTCCACATTATTTACCACTGTGGGAGCGGCCCATAGACCTTCAACTCCAGGAAATGGAGGTTTAAATCTTGGTTCTCCACGGTGTCCTTCAATGGACTCGATCAGGGCAGTTTCTTCTCCACAAACATAAGCCCCGGCTCCCATGCGAACCTCTATATCAAAACCTTCCAGTACACCACTGCTTTTAGCACTGGCAATAGCATTTTTTAATAGTTCTACTACAAAGGGGTATTCGCCCCGGCAGTAGATATAGCCCTGGTCGGAACCAATAGCATGACCACAAATCGCCATGCCTTCCAGCAGTGCCTGGGCATTTTTTTCACATATGATTCTATCCTTGTAAGTTCC
>CAZAZH010000090.1:0-7500 GCA_964489585.1 uncultured Syntrophomonas sp. | reverse complement strand
AACAATTTTTTCGGCTTCTGGCCGTAGTTCACTATAAAATGCCTCCGGATTGCTGCCGGTAAACTGATAATACTGTTCCAGGCTTAAACCTTGAGCTGCCATCCTCTGCCCAAATTGTTCCAACATACGGTCTAACTGAGTATTTACTACTGCATCAGCAGCCGGTATATCACATTGTCCCACGGCCTGCTCCAAAACTTCCTGCTTAATAAGATCCTGTCTGCGTTTTTCAGTCATTGTCTCCAAATTAGTTTTAATATCTTCCCGCAGTTCAGCCAGGGAATCAAAAGAGCTAACTTCCTGGGCAAAATCATCATCCAGATCGCGCATCTTCCTGGTTTCAATTTTCTTAACTTCAACTTTGAAGATTGCCTCTTTACCAGCCAGTTCTTCAGCATGATAATCTTCTGGGAAGGTAACCTCTACATCTTTGCTCTCCCCGACTTTTAATCCTATTAACTGGTCTTCAAAACCTGGTATAAAGGTATTAGAACCTAGTTCCAAGGGGTAATCGTTACCCTGACCTCCTGGAAAGGCTTCTCCATCAATGAAACCTTCAAAATCGATTTCCAGAGTGTCACCGATTTCAGCCGGTTCTTCAGTTTTTTCAGATATTTCTGCATAGTGGGAACGCATTTCTTCTAATCGATTATCTACATTCTGGTCGGTGACCTGGAAATAAGGTATGCTAACTTCTAATCCTTCCATATTGCCTAGTTCGAACTCTGGCTTAACTGCAACCCGGGCCTGAAATTTAAAAGGCTTACCATCTTCAATTTCGTCTATATCAAATTCAGGCTGAGCCAGAGCCTTAATATTCAGCTGTTCCAAAGCCTCTTCATAGGCCTCCGGAACTAGTGCTTCCACGGCATCCTGATAGAGAATTTCCTTACCGTAATGGGCTTCCAAAAGCTGCCTGGGTACCCGTCCTTTACGGAAACCAGGAACTCCAACCTGTTTAACCACTTTACGATAGGCTTTTTCCATTCCTTCTTCGAACTTTTCGGCATCTACTTCAATCGCTATGTATGCCTCACTGTTCTCTATCTTCTCTAATTTAGCCTCCACTTATGCTCCTCCTAACTATTAAGATTGCCCAATGCATATTTTACTCATTTTTTACAATAACCAGACTCTCTTTTAAGAATTTACCCCAGTTTAGGTAAAAATACAACACCCCGGCAATGCCGAGGTATAAATTATCTGGAGCGGAAGACGAGATTCGAACTCGCGACTCTCGCCTTGGCAAGGCGATGCTCTACCACTGAGCCACTTCCGCTTTTAATTAGTCTACCTAATAAGAATAATGAAAATCTCCCTGGAAAGTCAAGTCTTATCACGGTAAAATAAATACTTTTTACTTATTCATTAAAAGCTCACGGGTAGGACCATCCAGTTTGCCGGTAGCTGGTAAAGAATTATCTGTTTGAAAATCACGTATCGCAGCTTGAAATTCCAGTTGACTTTTCACCGGTTCCTTAAGATAACCGAGCTGAATAAGTGTTTTCATAGTCTTTACAATTTCTTCCTCAGTTAAAATCTGAATAGAAACTGTTTCCCAGTCTTCACCACTTTCATCCATAACCGGTAGTTGAGGTTGCTGGGGCGGTTGCGGAGAAACCGGTTGTTCAGGTGTTTGCTGGGCTGACGGCTGGGCACGGTCACTTCCATATTTCCAGTGTTTCAGTTCCAGTATATCTTCATTTTGCTGACTTACCTTTTTACCTTCTGTCGGGGTCTTGCTGGTTTTCATTCCTTCTATAATTTCTGTATCCGTAGGTATTTCTGCTTGAACCGGAGTACTTACCGGAGCACTGCTGCTTTGCCCGATATTAGAAGCTGAACAACCACTTATCCACAATAGGAGAAATAGAATAATACTAGCGGTAAGCTTTTTACCCATTATTCCCCTCCTCCCGTCACTTTAATCTTATTCCCCTTTTTTCATCCGCATATGATTGACATATCCTAAAATCCCACCCGGATTAAGAGATTCTACCATATTACTGGGGACAATAACCAGGGACGAAACATTTTTCTCTTTGTCTACATTATATATTTATATTAGTTAGAGTACGAGTTCAAAAGGCAAAAAAGCCGGGATTTTCCCGGCTTAAAAGGTAAATATCATACTATTAATTCATTACTTCTTTAAATAGACTAGTGGATAAATACCCGCTGTCTGGTTCTAATTGCTCTAACTCCTTAAATACTTTACGAGCTTCCGCGTCATCGCCATTGCGGTGGTAGATACAACCCAGATAGTACAGGCTATCATCATAATAATTGCTAGCAGGAAATTCCTTAAGATATCTGAGATAGTATTTCCTGGCTTCATCCAGATTTCCGCTTAAATATTTGGTCCGGGCTAGATAATATAAGCCTTCCCGGTTAAAATAACTTCCGGATTTCATATTAACTACCTCTTTCAGGTTACTAGAAGCCTGTTCCCAGTCGGATTTTAGATAAGCAGCAAATCCTTTGTTATAATAGTTTTCTTCTTCCAAATTAATTTCCTCGTCCTTTTTCAAACTACCTCGCTCGGAAATATTTCCTCCACTAGCATTATTGGAAAAGTTTAATTTATCAGCAGTAGCCATGACACTACCTGCACCATCTTTTTTATCTTCCTGCTGTACTGAGCTGATATTTATTCCCTGGGTAGTAGAAGGCTTAAGAGCATTACCCTGCTTCCCGCCAATATAATGACTTGTTGGAATAATCAGAGCCAGGCATAATATGCCGGCGGCACCCAAAACTAATCCATAGTAACGAAAACTACGTTTATCTGTGGTAGCAGCAATCTCCCTTTTACTGGTCGAAATTTCATTAAGGGGGGCTATAGGGTTATTGTTTTTCTTCTCTTCCAGATAGATAAGTAAAGCTTGATTGCTCCGATCTAATTCCAGACCTTTCTGCCAAACCTTCCTGGCCATTTCTACCTCAGAAAGGGCTAGATAACAAAGACCTAACAGTTCGTATATACTAACAAAGCCATCATTCTCCTCCATTAATTGCCGCAATAACTCCGCTGCCAGTTTATAATTCCTGTTGTCCATGCGGGTTAAAGCATTATAGTAACGCTTTAGCCAACTCTGAAAAGCTGGTGCAGCCAGCGCCTCCAGTCTGTTACTGGCATCTCTATTACCTTCATCAATCCTTAGTACCATTTCCCAGCAGGCCCGAGCCCGTTCAAATTCACCCAGTATTAAATAACAGGAAGCGATTAAATTAATAATCCTTACATTTTCCGGTTCCATCTCTACAGCCTGCAGTAATTCTTCCAGAGCACCGCTGATATCGTGATTATGCATTTTAGCCAGGGCCTTTTCGACCATAGTCTCAACCTGCCTGATTTCATTTTCCTGCATTCTTTCACCACACCCTCGAGTATTTTTTTAACTACTTCTACATCCTTGCAGAATATCCTCCCAGTTTTTGGAAATTATTTTCCTGCTTGTTCAAATAATTAATGTAGTGTCAACAAAGAATGTAGAGTTTCATAGTATAGTACATAAATGTCGTTGAGATTATGAAGTGGTTAGGAGTGACTCAATTGTTTTATGCCAGCCGGTTTTTGCGATATGATGAAGACTTAATGCAGGGGCCAGATGTGCTTTTACTGCAGGAAAAACTGGTTAAGAAAGGCTATCAGGTTACTGTCAACGGAGTCTACGATAAATCCACGGAAAAAGCAGTGCTCAGTTTTCAACAGACATCGGGTTTGCGGGCTGATGGTATAGTTGGACCTGAAACCTGGAACCTGCTGGGCTTGAGAATTGATAATAGTATTACCGCTGAAAGGTCTACCGCGACCCGCCCGTCCATTTTAATTAACATGGACAAACGCCGACTGACGTTTACTATTAATGGTTCCAGTACTACCTATCCCGTAGCGGTTGGAAAACCTTCTACCCCCAGCCCTATAGGGAACTGGGTAATTGTTCAGAAATCAGTTGATCCCGGCGGACCTTTTGGTGCCCGCTGGATGAGGTTATCAGTTCCCTGGGGAAGTTACGGTATTCATGGTACCAATAATCCTGCTTCTATTGGCAGAGCCGTCAGCCATGGCTGTATCCGCATGTATAATAAGGACGTAATTAAAATTTATGACCTGACTCCCATTGGCACCCCGGTCAATATTATTGGTCATCATTATACCGGAAGGATATTAAAAGAAGGTGATAGTGGAGAAGACGTGAAACAATTGCAGCGAGATTTGAAAAAACTGGGCTACTATAATTCCTCCATAGATGGTCTTTTCGGTCCCAAAACCCGACAGGCAGTAATGGCCTTTCAGGCAGATCAAGGGATGGCAGTCGATGGTGTGGTCGGTCCATATACCTATTTCGCCCTGCTGAAGGCCCTGGATATTGCAACTAAGAATTACGAACCATAGGCGATAAGCAAATCGAAAAGGTCTTCATCCGACAGATTCTCAATATCTTGGCGGCTGCACATACCTTTCAGACGAATGGTTAAGGTCTGGTTGTTTTTAGTCCAGACAGTTTCACTACCATTACCTACATTTATATATGTAAAACGAGGGGGGTTAGCCAGACGTGCTCGGCTTACTCCCTGAATAGTATCCGCTAAACAGGGTGAGCCCTGCACATGCACCATAAGGTCAGAAGAATTCAGATGCCCGAAACGGTCCTCAGCAATGGCTGCCATCCTCACTCCCACCAGCATATCCATACATTCTTCCCCGTGATGGATAAACGCGTGTTTTTTTATCATACCCTGACGCATCTCCCGACTCTTCCCTTTTATATAGGGGGTAAGGGGCGAAAAAATAGTATCATTTTCGAAATAAGGTTTGATATCCAGCACCGGAGTACCGCCAATCGCATCTAACCCGCGTACATATACCCGATTACCCTCCACCCGCTCCAGTCTTACCAGGCTTAAGCCAATAGGGTTAGGACGGGTAAATGACCTCAAAGCAAAAACTCCGTATTCGGGTAAATCCGGATTAACCTTTCCTGGCCTGATTTTTAAAATGTCTCGTGGTGACTTATGAAACCATGATAAGACCCATATATGGGAGTTCTCCTCTAATCCCTGCAAGGCTTCCACATATTCCGGAAAAAACTCAATTATTGCATCTTTTCCCCCCAATGGCATCTCATCCGGTTCTTCCACCGGGGAAATAACATAAGCCACCGGCCTCAGGTTTATTTCATCCATACTTATTCCTCCTCGTTATTCTATTGTTTTTAGAATCTGAATATAGTCCCTGCCACCATGGAGAATACGGTAGATGTAGACCTGGTTATCAATAATAGGCTCAGCTTTTTCACGAGCAAGTCTTGAAACGGCGTTATAATCATTACGGAGCGTGGTGGATGATTTGATAATCATTTTAGCACCTCCAATAGTTTTTTATTCTGAAATTATTATATCATAATTCTTCAAGAATCCTGATATAGACAACCGGCACATTTGCAAACATACTAGACCTCCACAATTATTGACAGTTTCCCGCTGCAAATGCTATGATAAAGAAGTTCGGGGCGTGGCGCAGCTTGGTAGCGCGTCTGGTTTGGGACCAGAAAGTCGCAGGTTCAAATCCTGTCGCCCCGACCAGTTAAGGTCTTTCAAAGCCCATTATATAGGGATTTACGAACATAAGGAAAAATACTGGAGGCCGGTAAATGGTTCTGTAAGAATCCCTAAAGAACGGGAATTATCTATAAGTTCAAATTTATGCAAGCTTTCATGGAGTTCTTTATATTCATCCATTTCATTAGTCCTCTTTATCTGCCTTTATTGCCTCTAACTGCGCAAGGAGTGCTTGCTCTGCTGTGATAAGATTTTCATCTGCGTACTTAATGTAACCTTGAACCAATTCCAGGATTTCTTCTGGACTCCTTTTGTCTGTAATCATAGGGCAGGCTTTCGGATATTTTAAGCGTTCCGTTTTTATATGGTTCGGCCAGCTCATCCCAATTAATGACTAATGTTTCTAATTCCTTATCGGTTATTTGGGAAGGGTCAATGCCTTTGTTTTTGCAATAACTAATTAAATCTCGTATAGCAAATTGCGGTTGTCCAGGCCGCTGTGGAAGTACATATACGCCGCCGGTTAAAGAAACGATATCATCAATATCAATTATTCCTTTATTCAACAGTTCCAGTATTTTTGCATCAAGCAATTTAGACATAATAGCAACTTTTTGTGTCTAAAAGGTAGCCAGCCACTAGTTAAGGATTATTATACTCGGTTTACCACTGGTGCTTAAAGTTTACTTCTGTGGGCAAGTTAGACTATACTAAATCCGAGGTGTTATTAATGCAAGACTGGAACAAAATTAAAATAGTTGGTAAACGCAAACCCCCAGCGGTTGATATTTTTTCTCCTGAGTGGGATGCCTATTTAGATTTGATTTGGTCTTTAAGGCAGGATAAAACTTTTATTCCAAGAGGGGTATATAAATTCAAAACCTTTGAGGAGGCTAATGAGTGGGCAGAAAGAATGGTACTGGGGGAGAAGCCTACAGCCGCACCCCCAGGGCAGAAGATTTAATTAAAATATGTAATGCATTAGAAACACACGAAGTAGAATATGTGCTAGTAGGAGGATGGGCCTTAAATATCCATGGAGCTATACGACCAACAGAAGATATTGACTTATTAGTAAATCCTGCGCCGGAAAATATACAAAAAGTAAAAAAAGCACTGGCAGTTCTTCCTGATAATGCAGTTGCAGAAGTAGAAGACAATGATATTCAAGAATTAATTGTTGTTCGAGTAGCCGATGAAGTCGTTATTGATTTGATGGGACGAATAGCCGATATTACAACAGATAATGCAGGTAAAGAAATAATAGAATTTAAAGGCACTAAAATAATAGTAGCCGATTTAGAAACTCTAATAAAAACCAAACAAGGATTACGCCCCAAAGACCAAATGGATTTGGCATATTTAGAGAGAAAAAAGAAATTTCAAGGCAAAAGTAGTCGGGGAAAAATAGTATTGCCCTCTATTGTTTTTATTTAAAAATGCGTATAATGTAAGCAAGGAGTTCCTGAGCGGGAACTCAGGAACTCCTCTAACCATCGGGAAGTTTTTATCAACGCCTGATGTAATTAGTATTCTGACTTGTTGAACGAAAAGTAACCATCGACGGCCATACAGCAAGTTTTGAACCAACTCCAATAAACCCAAAACCAGGTGAAACAATAATGCAAACAGTAACTATAGACGCAGCAGAATTAGCATCAGGGATGGGAGTATCTCAACGAAATAAAAACTGTCATTCTGATTATGGCCTTTCTACCTCCACATTCAATCGGCTTACTTGAGAACCCCTCTAAATATCAGGGAGTGTTATACAAGCCTTTGTCTGATGTTTACTGAATTCTGGGTTTGCCTATGCAGGTTTTACATGGCCTTTTTATTTATCTATTGCTACATCATTCGCCCTTTGCGGAGGACGGGGGCCGTAAAATTGATAATAGTTACATTGAATTCGCCCGTTATACAGTTTACGCCGCC
>CAZAZH010000089.1:0-7714 GCA_964489585.1 uncultured Syntrophomonas sp. | reverse complement strand
ATTAGATCCCAGTTCCAACGGGTAATCGCTACCCTGGCCTCCAGGAAAAGCTTCTTCGTCTATGAAACCTTCAAAATCGATTTCAAGAGTATCACCTATCTCAGCCGGTTCTTCAGTTTTTTCAGATAGCTCAGCATAGCGAGAGCGCATTTCTTCTAATCTATTATCTACATCCTGGTCAGTGACCTGGAAATGGGGTATGCTAATTTCTAATCCTTCTAAATTACCCAATTCAAACTCCGGCTTAACAGCAACCCGGGCCTGAAACTTAAACGGCTTACCATCTTCGATTTCGTCTAAATCAAATTCAGGCTGAGCCAGAGCCTTAATATTGAGTTGTTCCAGAGCCTGTTCATAGGCCTCCGGGACTATTGCTTCCAGTGCATCCTGATAGAGAATTTCCTTACCGTAATGGGCTTCCAGTAGCGGTCTGGGTACCCGTCCTTTACGAAAGCCGGGAATCCCAACCTGTTTAACCACTTTACGATAGGCTTTTTCTAATCCTTCTTCAAACTTTTCGGCATCCACTTCAATCGCTATGTATGCCTCACTGTTCTCTATTTTCTCTAATTTAGCCTCCACTTATGCTCCTCCTAACTATTAAAGATCACTTATTAAAGATCGCTTAATGCACAGGAATATTGCTATTTCAAATAAATAGGACTCCCTTTAAAGAATTTACCCTAGATTATTTAAAAATACAACACCCCGGCAATGCCGAGGTATAAATTATCTGGAGCGGAAGACGAGATTCGAACTCGCGACCCTCGCCTTGGCAAGGCGATGCTCTACCACTGAGCCACTTCCGCTTTTAATTGGCCTACCTAATAAGAATAATGAAAATCTCCCTATAAAGTCAAGTCCTATTGCAGCAAATAAATACTTTTTATTTGTCCTTTAAAAGCTCACGAGTAGTACCATCCAGCTTACCAGTAGCAGGTAAAGAATTATCTAATTGGAAACAATGTAAAGCAGCTTGAAATTCCTGATGACTGACTGGTTCGGCAAGGTAACCCAAATCAATGAGCCGCCTAATTATTTGTACCATTTCTTCCTCACTTATAATCGGAATAGAAACTGCTTCCCAGTTATTAATCTCATCATCCATAACTGGTAATTGGGGTTGCTGCGGAGGTTGCGGTGATACCGGTTGGTCAGCTGATTGCTGGCCCGATGGTTGAGCCCGCTCACTGCCATATTTCCAGTGTTTTAGTTCCAGTATGTCTTCATTTTGCTGACTTACCTTTTTAACTCCTGTCGGGGCCTTGCTGGTTTTCATTCCTTCCATAATTTCTGTATCCGCAGGTATTTCTGTTTGAACCGGAGCACTGCTACTTTGCCCTATATTGGAACCTGAACAACCACTTATCCACAATAGGAGAAATAGAATAATAGTAGCAATAAGTTTTTTACCCATTATTCCCCTCTTCCCATCACTTTAATCCTATTCCTCTTTTTTCATCCCCATGCGATTTGCATAACCTAAAATACCGCCCGGATTAAGAGATTCGACCATATTACTGGGGACAATAACCAGGGACGACTTCTCTTTTATACCTTCATAAAGAATATTCATAGCCCGCAGGCTGAAAGCTTCAGGATTATTATGATAGCGGCGTGAGGCTTCAGCAAACTTATCCGCAATTTCTAGTTCAGCTGTACCTAGAATTACTCTTGCCCGTCTTTCTCTTTCCGCCTGAGCTTCACGAGACATCGCATCTTGTAATTCTATCGGTATTACTACATCCCTTATCTCAACTGAACGAACTGAAATCCCCCACGATTCGGTGCGATGATCCAGCATAATTCTTAATTCTTCATCCAATTGCTCTCTACCTGCCAGCATAGTGTATAATTCGGTTTTTCCTATAATATCCCGTAAGGTAGTCTGAGCTGCCCAAAAAATCGCTTTTTGGTATTCCTCCACCTCCAGGGCAGCCTGCATAGGCTCTTCTACCTTCCAGAACATTACGGCATCAACATTTACCGGTACATTGTCTTTAGTTAAGGTTTTTTCGGCAGCAAAAAAAGTAGTTCTTATACGAGTATCAATCCATATTGGCGCCTCATCAATAATGGGAATAATAAAGAATATCCCGGGGCCCGCCATTTTTCTAAATTTCCCCAGCCTGAGCACCACCACTCTATCCCATTGCCGGGCAATTTTCAAAGACCAGGCCAGTAACAGCGCTATAATACCCCCGGTAACTGCTATCCATAAAGCCTGGTAAGTCAGGTAGAAATAAGTTACCAGTGCAGCGGCAATAATAAATATAAAGACACTAACAGCATTGAGACGGTCACCCTGGGCTCTAATGTTTTCCAGTTTATAGTTATCATTGGCCATACTAATCAACCCCCTTTTAATTAGACCTTACTAATTATTCTTGTCTTTGTCTATATTAATATTCCTATCAATTATAGTACTGTGTAAAAAGCAAAAAAGCCGGAATTTCCGGCTTAAAGTTAATTAATTAGACGCGGAGTCCGTACCCATAGACCCCGTATTTTGTTTCTAACCCATGGCGGAACGGCACAGGGGCCGTTCCCTACATATGATTATTCTGCCTTGCCCTGTGGGTACGTCTATTCCCTGTTCTATTTTCGTACTAATTCATTACTTCTTTAAATAGACTGGTCGACAGATAACCACTATCTGGCTCCAGTTGCTCCAGCTGTTTAAACACTTTACGAGCTTCCTGGTCATTACCACTGAGGTGGTAGATATTACCCAGATAGTACAGGCTATCATCATAATAATTACTAGCAGGAAATTCTTTAAGATATCTAAGATAATGTTTTCTGGCTTCCTCCAGGTTTCCACTTAAATATTTGGTCCGGGCTAGATAATATAGAGCTTCCCGGTTAAGATAACTTCCCGATTGCATATTAACTACCTCTTTTAGATTAGCAGAAGCCTGTTCCCAGTCGGCTTCTAGATAAGCAGCAAAGCCTTTCTTATAATAATTTTCTTCTTCAAAATTACTTTCCTCTTCCCTTTTCATACTACCTGGCTCGGGTGTATTTTCCCCACTGGCGTTACTGGAAAAATTTAATTTATCAGTAGTGGCCATGACGCTACTTGCACCATCTTTTTTATTTTCCAGCTGTACTGAGCTGATATTTTTTTCCCGAGTAATAGAAGGCTTAAGAGCATTACCCTGTTTTTGAGTAAGATAATGACTGGTTGGAATAATCAGAGCCAGGCATAGTATTCCGGCGGCACCTAAAACTAATCCATAGTAACGAAAACTCCGTTTTTCAGTGGTAGCAGCAACCTCCCTTTTACTGGTCGAAATTTCTTTATTAGCTACCGTTTGTTTATTTTTCTTTTCTTCCAGGTAGGTAAGCAAAGCCTGGTTGCTCCGATCCAGTTCCAAACCTTTTTGCCATACCTTCCTGGCCATTTCTACCTCGGAAAGGGCCAGGTAACAAAGACCCAGCAGTTCATACAAACTCACAAAACCATCATTCTCTTCCATTAATTGCCGTAATAACTCCGCTGCCAGTTTATAATTCCTGCTGTCCATACGAGTTAAGGCATTATAGTAGCGTTTCAGCCAGCTCTGAAAAGCAGGCGCACCAATTGCCTCCAGTCTGTTACTGGCATCAGTATTGCCTTCATCAATCCTAAGTACCATCTCCCAACAGGCCTGCGCTCGTTCAAATTCGCCCAGTATCAAATAACAGGAAGCAATTAAATTAATAATCCTTACATTCTCCGGTTCCATTTCTACAGATTGCAGCAATTCTTCCAGAGCACTGCTGATATCATGATTATGCATTTTTACCAGGGCCTTTTCGACCATAGTCTCGACCTGTCTAATTTCATTTTCCTGCATTCTTTCACCACACCCTCGAGTATTTTCCTAATTACTTCTACATCGTTGCAGAATATCCTTCCATTATTTGTAAATTATTAATGTTTTACTTAACCCTTTTGAAATAATCAATGTACTGTCAACAAAAAAGGGGAGTTTTCATAGTATGGTGGCATAGAGAATTGTTAGGAGTGACTATATTGTTTTATGCCAGTCGCTTTTTACGATATGACGATGAAAACTTTATGCAGGGACCAGATGTGCTTTTATTGCAGGAAAAACTGGTTAAGAAAGGCTTCCGGATCAGCACCAGCGGGATTTATGATAAACCGACCGAAAAAACAGTGATAAGTTTTCAACAGGCATCAGGTTTGCGGGCTGATGGTATTGTTGGCCCTGATACTTGGAACCTGCTGGGCCTGGGAAATGATAATATTATTGCCGCTGAAAGGTCTACGGCTACCCGCCCATCCATTTTAATTAATCTGGATAAACGCAGGTTGACATTTACTTTAGATGGCTCCAGTACCACCTATCCCGTAGCTGTAGGAAAGCCTTCCACCCCCAGCCCCATAGGCAACTGGGTGATTGTCCAAAAATCAGTAGATTGGGGCGGACCTTTTGGCGCCCGTTGGATGAGATTATCGGTTCCCTGGGGAAGTTACGGTATTCACGGCACCAATAATCCGGCTTCCATTGGCAGGGCCGTTAGCCATGGCTGTATCCGTATGTATAATAAGGATGTAATTAAGATTTATGACCTGACTCCCATTGGTACTCCGGTAAATATTATTGGTCATCATTATACCGGAAGGATATTAAAAGAAGGTGATAGTGGGGAAGACGTGAAACAATTGCAGAGAGATTTAAAAAAACTGGGCTATTACAGTTCCTCTATCGATGGCTATTTTGGCCCCAAAACCCGGCAGGCAGTAATGGCCTTTCAGGCCGGCCAGGGTATGGTTGTTGATGGTATAGTCGGTCCCTATACCTATTTCGCCCTGCTCAAGGCCCTGGATATGGCCAACAAAAATTATGAACCATAGGCCCGAAATAAGCTGCTCAACCGTTCACGGTTCAAATGCCTGCTTCTATAGCATCAACCGGGCAGCTTTCCTGGCAGAGGCTGTACCCACAAACAAACCAGTTTCATTCCCATTTCAACCAGCTTCCTTTGCCTGGTATTAAAGCAAAATCCATTTATTCCCCCCATTTTTCCCTTTAAAGCCAGCCATGTAACAAGACCTTGATGTACTGACACTACTCATAAACCTTTTCCCCCATAACAAAGGCATTTAACGCATCCGGTTCACTATCACGCTTATTATGGCCCTTGAGTTCAGCTGCTCTCTCCTTGTACCACTCATGCTGGCTAATTAAGCTCATAATTTCATTGGTACCCACCCAAATCATAGACAGGCGTAAATCCCGTAATATTTTCTCCAGGGGATAAACATCGGTGTAACTAATCCCCCCCATAACCTGCATACACAAGTTAGCTACATCCCAGCACTGTTCGGTAACAAATTTCTTACCTTCGGATACCATGCGTCGACAGCGGCTGGCTGATACCGTACCGGAATCAACTGCCCGTGAGGTAGTGTACATTAAGCTACGACAGGCATCTAGCTTCATTACCGCATCGGCAATTTTAAAACTTACCGCCTGGAAGTTCCTTATCTCCGTACCAAAGGCCTTGCGCCTGGCGCTATAATCAGTGGCAATTTCCAAGGCTGGACGGGCGGCACCTATAGTCATAGCTGCCGTACCCAGTCTTTCCGGTATCATCATCTGATAAAACACTGGAGCGGCACCGTTTACTTCACCGACCACATTTTCTGCCGGCACCCGCACATTATCAAAAACTACCCGGGCCGTCCCGCCACCCCGGCAGCCCATTAAGCCATAAAGATACTCAGTCTTAACTCCCATTTCTCTTTCTACCAGAAAACATGTCATTGATTTACTGGAGGGTGCCTCAAGATCAGTTTTAGCATATACCAGAAAGAAGTCAGCCCCCTCACCACCAACAATAAAACGTTTTTGGCCGTTTAAAATAAAATCACTGCTATCCCTGCGGGCAATGGTAGTAGAACCAAAAAAGTCCGACCCCCCACGGGGTTCAGTCAGACATTCGGCAGCAAACTTTTCACCTTTACAAATGGGTACCAGGTATTTTTGTTTCTGTTCCTCAGTACCGTAATGTACCAGAGCTTCAGCCACCACATCACCCGTCACACCCCAGGTACAACCGAATATATAGCCATTTACACAAATTTCTTCAGCCGCAATAATATCATCTACCCACTGGCCACCGCGCCCACCATACTCTACCGGAACCCGAATACCTATTAAATTGCGCCTTCCGCATTCTTGCATAAACTCTTTCGGATACTTAATTTTATCTGCATCCATGTCCAGTATATATTCACGCGGTACCCAGCGAGCCAACTCCCGAACCTCATCGCGAAGCTTCATCTGTTCCGGAGTCATTAAAAAATCGAACATCCAAAGCCCCCCCCTTCCCACTCATTTCAGCAATAACACCGGATCCGGTATTCCAATTCACAGAGATAAATTAGTAACCCAGCATCCCTGCAGCCTTAGAAAATGTCGAAAAGCTCTTCGTCCACCAATTTTTCAAGTTCATTGCGGTTAAACGAACCTTTCAATCGGATAGTTAGGGTTTGCCCATTTTTTGTCCAGATAGTTTCACTACCATTCTCTACATTTATATATATAAAACGAGGGGGATTTGCCAAACGGGCCCGGCTTACTCCCTGAATAGTATCCGCCAGGCAAGGTGAACCCTGCACACTTACCATAAGATCGGAAGAATTCAGATGTCCGAAACGGTCTTCAGCGATAGCTGCCATCCTTACTCCTACCAGCATGTCCATACACTCTTCCCCGTGATGGATAAAAGCGTGCTTTTTTATCATACCCTGGCGCATCTCCCGGCTTTTCCCCCGGATATAGGGGGTAAGGGGTGAAAAAATAGTATCATTTTCAAAATAAGGTTTAATATCTAACACCGGTGTGCCGCCAATGGCATCTAAACCAAGTACATGTACCCGATTACCCTCCACCCGCCCCAGTCTTACCAGGCTTAACCCAATAGGGTTGGGACGAGTATAGGAACGCAGGGCAAAAACCCCATATTCAGGTAAATCCGGATTAACCTTTCCCGGCCTTATTTTTAAAATATCCCGGGGTGACTTATGAAACCATGATAAGACCCATATATGGGAGTTCTCCTCTAATCCCTGCAAGGCTTCCACATATTCCGGAAAAAACTCAATTATTGCATCTTTTCCCCCCAATGGCATCTCATCCGGTTCTTCCACCGGGGAAATAACATAAGCCACCGGCTTCAGGTTTATTTCATCCATTCCTGCCCCTCCTTGTAATCTTTCCTTTAAGGCCTTCTTAAACTACTGTTCACTATCCCGGTCGCAAGTAACATCTGGGTTCCCAGGCTCATCGTTTGCCTTCCTGTAAATATTATACTATAAAGGTTACGTAGGAATAGGATAGATTATATCCCCGTAACTTACGTACAGCCATATTACTATATGACATAACCCAGTCCCCGCCGTAACAATTGACAGTTTTGAACTATAGATGCTATTATAAAGAGGTTCGGGGCGTGGCGCAGCTTGGTAGCGCGTCTGATTTGGGATCAGAAGGTCGCAGGTTCAAATCCTGTCGCCCCGACCATTTGAGAATAAAGTAACCGCGCCGGGTGGCGCGGTTTTTTATCTTTAAGACCTTTAGTCTATCCCCATCAGATTATGTTCCTGCCTATAATTCGTTCCCCTTTTGCGGTGGACGGGGACCGTAAAATTGATAATAGTTACATTGAATTCGCCCGTTATACAGTTTACGCCGCC
>CAZAZH010000088.1:0-7730 GCA_964489585.1 uncultured Syntrophomonas sp. | reverse complement strand
AACAATATGGTGGTTCCTCGTTCATTTATGTCTTTAATTATGGAGAATATCTCTTTTACTAAAAGGGGCGCCAACCCCATAGAAGGTTCATCCATCAGCATGAGCTGAGGTCTGGCCATCAAAGCCCGCCCAATCGCCAGCATCTGTTGCTCGCCACCGCTCAAGGTACCGGCTAACTGTTTGCGCCTTTCTTTCAGGCGGGGAAAACGGGTAAAGACATTTTCCATATCTTCTTCCATACCCTTTTTGTCTCTACGTAAGTAAGCCCCCATTTCCAGGTTTTCCATAACTGACATGGTAGCAAATACCCGGCGACCCTCCGGTACCTGGGATATGCCCAGACCTACTATTTTCTCCGGGGCAACCTTGTTAATATCAGTCCCTTTGAATACTATGCTACCAGTCTTGGGTCGCAGCAAT
This sequence comes from uncultured Syntrophomonas sp., assembly GCA_964489585.1. Classification (GTDB taxonomy): domain Bacteria; phylum Bacillota; class Syntrophomonadia; order Syntrophomonadales; family Syntrophomonadaceae; genus UBA4844. Next base: position 7,310 of record CAZAZH010000088.1, on the reverse strand, counting down.
CCGGATATGCTTTTTAAGGTAGTGGTTTTGCCGGCCCCGTTGGCACCAATTAAAGTTACGATACTACCCTGCTCAACTTCCAGGGATAAATGTTTGAGTGCGTGAATGGCCCCATAATAAACATCGATTTCCTTTACCTGTAGCACTACCCTACCTCCTCTCCCAGATAAGCTTCTATTACCCGCTTGTTATTGCGAATTTCTTCCGGTATGCCTTCAGCTATAATTTGGCCGTAATCGAGTACATAAATGCGCTCACAAACTCCCATAACCAGTGACATATCATGCTCTATTAATAGTATAGTAAGATTAAATTCATCTCTAATCCAGTTAATAAGCTCCATTAATTCCCTGGTCTCATTAGGGTTCATGCCGGCAGCCGGTTCATCCAAAATTAAGAGGGTAGGCCGGGTAGCCAGAGCCCGGGCAATTTCTAAGCGCCTCTGTTCGCCATAGGGCAGGCTGGAGGCTATTTCATCCTTGATTGGGTCCAGTCCAAATATCTTCAAATATTCTAAAGCCTGCTGGTGCATCTTTTCCTCGCCCCGGAAAAAAGAAGGCAGCCTCAATATGGAAGCCGATAAACTATATGGAACATCTGTATGCAGGGCAATTTTTACATTGTCCAGAACGCTTAAATCATTAAATAGCCTGATATTCTGAAAGGTGCGGGCTATCCCTTTTTTGCATATATCATAGGGAGGCAGGCCGGTTATGTCTTTTCCCTCCAGGTATATTTTGCCCTGGTCCGGTTTATAAACTCCGGTTATTAAGTTAAACACGGTCGTTTTACCTGCTCCGTTGGGACCAATCAGGCCTACCAATTCCTGTTCGGCAATAGTAAAATCGAAGTCTAATACTGCGCTTAACCCGCCAAATGATTTGCTCAAATTATTTATTTGTAGATGAGACATGTTTTCCACCCCAAATCCTGTCAAAGCTCTTCCGGGTCAGTTCCTTATTACCCAGCAAACCCTGAGGCCGGTATATCATGACAATAATTAGTATCAGGGCATAAATAATCATTCTAACCGCTGCGTATTCCTGTAGGAAGGCATTTAATACGGTTATAAACATAGCAGCTATAACTGCTCCGGTGGTACTACCCAGTCCGCCCAGGACTACCATTACCAGTATGTCAAATGATTTGAGAAAGTTAAAGGTCTCCGGTTTGACAATATAAAAATAGTGAGCATATAAAGCTCCGGCCAGGCCGGCAAAAGCTGCCCCCACTACAAAAGCCAGAACCTTATATTTGGTTGTATTAATACCCATTATTTCTGCGGCTACTTCATCTTCACGCACTGATATAATGGCTCTTCCATAGCTGGAGTTAATCATATTGACTATAACTACTATGGTTACTACCACAGCTATAAATAGAACCGGCCAGGTAGTCATTTTAGCAATGCCGCTAATTCCTGCCGGTCCTCCGGTATAATCTATATTCTGCAGGACTACCCGGATAATCTCCCCAAATCCCAAGGTAGCAATGGCCAGGTAATCTCCTTTTAGTCTTAATGTAGGTACTCCAATTATAAATCCTGCCACCGCTGCTGCCAGCATGGCCATAATAATCCCTATTATAAAGGGATATTCCAGCATAGTAGTCATTATTACCGAGGCAAAAGCGCCTATAGCCATAAATCCGGCATGTCCCAGAGACAACTGTCCGGTAAATCCATTAATCAGGTTAAGGCTTACTGCCAGTATCACATTTATCCCCATAAGGGTAAGGTTAATCTGATAATAGCGGTTTAGTATTCCAGTGGTAATAAAGTATTGTACCAGGGTAAACAGAGCTACCAGGAAAACAACCTCTAATATGAACTTGCCCCATGTGCGTTTTTTATCTTGCATAGCTCTCACCTACACTTTTTCCCCGGTATTCTTGCCAAATAAACCGGTAGGTTTTATAAGTAATATCAGGATTAATACCCCGAACGCCACAGCATCACGGTACATACTACTCCAATATCCGCTGACCAGGGTTTCCAAAATCCCCATTAAAAAGCCGCCCACCATAGCGCCGGGTATTAACCCGATACCACCCAGTACGGCAGCTACAAAAGCCTTTAGACCTGGTATTATCCCCATCAAGGGGTTAATCGCGTTATAATAAAGACCAATCATAACCCCTGCAGCTGCTGCCAGGGCTGAACCGATGGCAAAGGTAATGGATACGATTCTATCCACACTGATACCCATGAGTACGGCAGCTTCCTGATCCAGGGATACTGCCCGCATGGCTTTTCCGGTCTTAGTCCTTTTAATAATATACTGCAGGATTATCATCAGAATAATGGCTGATACAATAATAAAAATGTCTTTATTAGAAATAACCAGGCCAGCTATTTCGTATTTATGCAGCGGAAATGCACTGGCTGGATAAACCCGCTGCTGAGCAGTTAAAAAATACAGGGTTACGTATTCCAGAAATAGCGACATCCCTATAGCTGTAATTAAGGCCGCTATACGGGTCGAGTTACGCAAAGGCCGGTAGGCCACTTTCTCAATTACCACTCCTAAGAGGGCACAGGTAACCATGGCAAAAACCATTGCTACAATAATGTTACTGCCTAAAAGAGATATAGAAAAAAACCCAACATAGGCTCCTACCATCATAATATCGCCGTGAGCAAAGTTTATTAACAGTATTATTCCGTATACCATGGTATAGCCTAGAGCAATTAGCGCATAAATAGCTCCCAGCGATAGTCCGTTAATTAATTGTTGTGTAAATTCGAGCAAATAGAGCCACTTCCTTACATTCAGGATAAAGAGAGGGTTTTACCCCTCCCTTTACCTGTCCTTACGGGTTATCTGGATACTAATTTTCCATCCTTGTATTCTATAATCACTATGTTTTTAACCGGGTTATGCTGTTGGTCAATACTCATAGTTCCGGTAATTCCAGCGAAATCCTTGGTTTGTTCCAGGGCTTCTTTAATCTTGACCGGGTCTGCTGAGCCGGCCCGGGTAATAGCATCAGCCAATAATTTCACGGCATCATAGCCCAGAGCGGCAAAGGAATCTGGAGCCTTTTTATGCTTGGCCTCATAAGCCTTAACGAAAGACTGGATAGCAGGATTAGGATCCTCAACTGAATAGTGGTTGGTGAAATAAGTGTTATTAAGAGCATCAGCGCCGGCTACTTTAACCATGTCCGGGGAATCCCAACCGTCACCGCCGCCGATAGGAACAGTTATACCCAATTCACGGGCCTGTTTAATAAGCACGGAAACTTCTGTATAATATCCGGGTACATAGATAAACTCAGGATTTTTACCTCTTATCTTGGTCAGGGTACCCCGGAATTCCTTATCCAGGTTCATGAAACCTTCTTCAGCTACTATAGTACCACCTTTAGCCTCAAATTCTTCTTTGAAATATTTGGCTAAACCTTTGGCATAATCATCTGAGGTACTACCAAAGATAGCTGCCTTCTTAACTTTCAGGTCATTTATGGCAAAATCAGCCATACGCTGACCCTGGTCAGAATCGCGGTAACATACCCGGAAAATATAGTCTCTAACCTTGCCGGTTTTTTCATCAACGGTTACTTTGTTGGCTGTTGCTGCCGGAGCAATCAGGGGAATCTGATTTTCCATCATAACCGAGGTGCTTCCTTCTACCGTACCACTGGTCAAGGGACCAATCTGGGCAACCATGCCTTCATCTGCCAGAGCTGCGCTAACGTTCATGGCTTCATCCGTCTTGGACTGGCAATCTCTTACCAGAGGCTCTAATTGTTTACCTAAAACTCCACCGGCCTTATTAATTTCATCGATAGCGATCAGGGCACCATTTCTGGAGTTATCGCCATAACTGGCAACCTGGCCGGATAGTTCACAGTTTATACCTACCTTTATGGTATCTTTACCGGCAGCCTTATCTCCATCTGACGCCTTGTCCTCGCCGCCACCACAACCTGCTACTACTACCAGCATAAAAACTGCCAGTACCAGCAGAGCGGTTTTTTTAGCCCAGTTTTTTTTCAGCACTTTACATCCTCCCTTTTCTCCACTAATATTAATGCGGTTTTTAAATGGTTTAAAGAAATGAGAAACTTAACCGCTATAGCTTCCCTGTCTTTACCTCCCCCCCCTTTAAAACGTCCACATATTTCCCTTTATTATCACACTTTTTTAGTTTCCTTTCTATAATAAATTCTATTTATGAGCTTGGAACTTTTATACAATTAAACCCCATCGTCGTATGGCCCTATTCTGTAAGGGCGAACCCATGTGTTCGCCCGCCGTTAGTTCATGCTTATAGATGGTTATGTATATAGCTTGATGAGCTCTTACTGTGCGGAAGCAACTTACCCCTTACCTCTTACTCCTCACTTATACCACATGTAATTCCCACTTGCCGCAGCGGTCCCCCCAACGGGCCAGTAATTCACTGTTTTCATAGAATTGTACTACCTCACAGGCATTGGAGCAACCTTTACATTCAAAGCTACTGGTTTTAAAATTTATCTCCTGAATATTAAATCCCTTAAATGAGGTCTTTCCCTTTTTACGGCTGGCCCCCCGGGCCAGTATGGCTGCTCCTATAGCACCCATTACCCCATAGTATTTGGGAACTATGACCTCCAGTCCCAGGTATTTATTAAAAGCTTGTACCAGACCCTGGTTGGCTGCTACCCCTCCCTGGAACATTACCGGGGCCAATATTTCCTTGCCTTTGCCCACATTATTCATATAATTCCTGACCAATGCTTCACAGAGACCAGCAATTATATCTTCAGTATTATATCCCAACTGCTGTTTATGAACCATATCCGACTCGGCAAATACGGCACAGCGCCCGGCAATTCTTACCGGGTTTTTAGCCTTTAAGGCATAATTACCAAATTCTTCAATTGAAATAAGCAGGCGACTGGCCTGCTGGTCTAGAAAGGAGCCGGTTCCAGCGGCACATACCGTATTCATGGCAAAATCAGTAACTACTCCTTCACGTAGTATTATGATTTTGGAATCCTGCCCGCCAATCTCAATAATAGTTTTCACGTCTTCAGCCAGGGCTGAAGATGCTATAGCATGAGCGGTAATCTCGTTCTTAACAATATCTGCTCCTACAATCAAGCTGGTTAAATAACGGGCACTACCGGTAGTAGCTGCACCTGCTATCTCAACATCGGCAGGCAGTTCCTGACCTATGGCATGCAATCCTTCTTGAACGGTTTGTATGGGCTTGCCATTGGTACGCAGGTATTGCTCCACCAGCAATTGATCCTGGTCGTCAATTACAACCAGGTTGGTACTTACCGAGCCTACATCTACTCCCAGATATCCCTTAATCATATTACCAACCTCTCGATTCCCCGTTTTGCTTTGACCTCTCGGCGTTTTTCTAGTAAATCAACAAAGGCTTCCAGTCGGGTCTGTACGCCCGCCTTCCCCGTTTGTTCATCTATAAATAAGGTTAAAACCGGTATACCATAATCTTTACTGATTGACGGTATAATGCTCTTGGCTACTATCTCTGGTATGCAGGCAAAAGGTGCCAGTTGCACTACCCCATCGAAACCGTGCCGGGCATAGAGGATGGTTTCCCCGATACTGTTGGCCCCGTGCCCACCTATGGGTGCCTCCCCTAAATAAGGTTTGGCGATCTCGAATACGTCACCTTCCAGGTTAACGATGGTGTTTTTTCTAGTATAGGAAGTAAGGTAAATGGAGCGGTCAGTCTGTACCCCCATTTCCCCCAGCATTATTTGAATATAATGGTTAGCCGCCGGTTCCAATACCACATAAATTTCACCGATGATTCCAATTTTCAAGGGATTACGGCTGCGGTCCTGAGAAACTTCCCGCAGTAACTTTAACCCCTCCTGCATGGCGTCTTCGATTTCGGCCTGGTTATTGGCTGCATCTAACATCTCCAGGGCCTGCCATAGTTTTCTGGTAGTTTCGCCCCGGTTAGTTTCATAAGGTCTGATTTCATGGGATAACATTTCCACTTCGTCTATAGCCTTAATTTTATCCCAGGTAATGCGCAACACCTGGACAAATTCTTTAGCGGATAAACCTCCGGTTTTTCTTACCCACCTTAGTTTTTTCAAAAAATCCTTGAGATCACACAGGGGCGGCTCGAATGCTACTACCTTAACTCCGGTATTGAGTTCGTCCAAGATGTATTGATGCATTACCCAGTACAACCCGGCCCGGCAAGGTCCCATGCCACCAGAGGTCAAAATCACTTCGGCACCTTTCTCAGCCACTTCCAGGTAAGTCCCCATTAGAATTTTGAATGGAATACAGGCGAACTCCGGAGCATAACGTACCCCCAGGTCCAGGGTACGGCTGCTGGGTTCAGGAGGCACAATACACTCGTGACCCATATTTTCTACCAGCCATTTAAGCGCCAGATATGAATAGCCCATGTGTGGAAAGCTTATTTTCACGATTTTTCCCTCCTGAAACGCAACATATCCAAAAATGCCTCAACCCGGGTCCTTACCCCGGCATCACCGGTGTGTTCGTCTACTGCAATAGAAAGGTAAGGCATTTGCCCATGCCTGCGGGCTTCAATCTCCAGCAGGCGATCTACTATGGAGTCGGGGCCACAGGCAAATGCAGTTATATGAATTATCCCATCAATGTTTTTCTGTTGCATAAAATGAAGAGCCCCGTATACAGCCCGGTTGGAAAAATACCAAAACATACTCTTGGGCAGGTTGCGGGCTTGCCGGTTCATAATCTTGTCGCTGAGCATATCTTGAGTATATACCCTTACATTTTCTTTCTCCAGCAAACTTAAGATGCGACCGTTAATATAGTCATCGTATATGGCATAAGGATAACCTACTACAGCTATTTGTAAATCCGGCCGGGTCAGTGAAGGTTTCTTCTCCCCATTGGCAAATAAAATGTCTATGGCTTCTTCCGGCGTCATGTTTTGAGAAAGCAGTTTTTTAAACCGTTTTTGTATAAGCAATGCTCTCTGGTAAGCCTTCTTTATTTGTGTTTCCGATTTCCCCAGTAAATCCCCGACCTGGGAACAAACATTAAGTAATTCGTCTTTACCTTGTTTCAAATCAACCCGAACATCTATTATGGGGGGGATATTATCCATTGCCAGGCGAACCATGTCGGGAAGTCCAAGGAATTTGGGGCAAAAGGTTTCAGTGCCAAAATCACCATGTTTGCGAACACTTACCAAACGAGGGCAAAAAATGTAATCCACCTGGGAAGCGAGATCCGCGACGTGACCGTGGTAAAGTTTGATAGGAATGCAAGCATCATTAACCGCTTCCCTTACTCCATCATCCAATATATCTCTGGTAGTAGGGGAAGAAAC
>CAZAZH010000087.1:0-7739 GCA_964489585.1 uncultured Syntrophomonas sp. | reverse complement strand
ATTCAGTTTCGGTAGTTAGTTCCGGACTAGAGAGTTTGATTAATACCTGCCCCGGTATTACCTTATCCCCTGTTTCAACCAGTAATTCGCGTACCTGGGCTGGCACCGTCGCCTGTACTTCCCGGTCATTGCCTGCCTCTACATAACCGGTCTCCTCAACCGTCAGGACAAAGGTTCCACTGCTGGCCTTGACCACTTCCACCTCTTCACCGCTGCTCCCTATTATAGCTACTGCAAGTATAACAGCAGCGAGAATGATTCCCCCAATAATCCAGGCTTTTTTGCTTTTCATCGGCACCCTCCTCTTCAATCCTGGTTTTTCAGCGCTTCCACCATGTCCAACCGGCCTACCTTGCGGATAGCCAACTGCTGTCCTATCCAGACAAAAACCATTGCTACAATGGCAACAACTAAATAGGTACGGGGGTAAATTATAACCGGGAAACTATACAGATCGGTACTGGCACTGGCCATGTAAGCCGCCCCCGCAGCCTTGCCGGCAGGTAATCCTAACCCAATACCTAACATTGCTTGAATCCAGGTCTCCTTACGCAGCAGGCCTGCCACCTCCCCCCGTGAATACCCTAAAACCCGCAGGGAAGCTAATTCCCGCTGGCGTTCGTTAAAAGTCATAACCGAAGTATTATAAATGATAGCCATTCCCAATAACCCGGCAAAAAGAATCATTACTGCAATCGAAGTGGTCGCAGTACCCATAAGTTCCTCATAGGTTTCCTGCTCCTGGGCAGGACTGGTTACTGAGCTTACCCGGCTCATTTCCTGTAAGCGATTTTCCACCGATGGCATCTGGGCTGCATCTAGTTTTAAAAGGACAGCGCTGGCAACCTCTTGCTCTCCCAGTAAATCATTAGCAGTACTTAGTGATATATAAGAGCCACCACCGGTCATCGGTTCATTTATGCCCATTATAGTCAGGTAGGAACTGTGTGAGGGTACAATCCCCAGCGTAGTTTCCACCCTAACTTCATCTCCCACCTGTAGTCCCAGTTTATCAGCAATCCTCTTGCTAATAAGGATACCCTGATCAGGAATTTGCTGTTCCTGCCCAAATTTATCATACACTCGTTTTAACCGACTGGAAGGTTCCATTCCTACCACTACCTCATCCTCTGACTTATCTCCGACATATAGTTTTACCGGCAGCTCCATCATAGCTTCCATGCGCTGTACTTCATCCCAGCGATTCCAGTCCAAAATCTCAGTATACTTAATCGGTTCGGTAAAACGAATCAAGTAATCATAGCGGTTTATTTGCTTAAAGTTTTGGTTCATAAGATAGTCGGTAGCATCAAGAGAAAAACAGGCAAAAACTAGTAGTACCACTGAGCTTATAATCCCTAAAACGGTTACCGCAAATCGTCCCCGGTTCCGAAAAATGGAACGCAGGCTCATTTTCCAGCTGCTGCTCAACTGTTTCCATAACCAGGACCAGCTCTCCAGGAGAGTATGCCTCCCGGATGAAGGAGGCTGGGGTCGCATAGCCTCTGCCGGGTTAATGCGGATTACAGACCGGGAGGCAAAAAGCCCTGACGCTATGCCTACCACAGATGTAATCAGGAAACTATTTAGTACCACCTGGATGTTAACGTCATTTACCAAAGCAGGCAGGTTGAAAAATTGGGCATAAAGATTATTTAAAATAGCAGCCAAACCTATCCCTAGAACGCTGCCCAGGGTGGCTGCCACCAAACTGACGGCCAGGCCATAGGCAGTATAATGCCACATTATCCTCCGGTTATTGTAACCCAGGGCCTTCATGACGCCAATGGGCAATCTCTGGGAACGAATCATGCGGGTTAGAATAATAAATTGGATTGCTGCCGCTACCAGAAAGAACATGAAGGGTATCGAACGGGCAAAAAGCTGAATACCGTCCAATTCCGCTTGTAATACAACATGACTGGATTGATCCTTACGTGGGTAGCTGGTGATATTCCCGTAAGGTGCCAGTATTTTCTCAATCTCCTGTTTAAGTTCTTCTTCATCCACCCCTGGTGCTAAATCCACCAGAATCTGATTTACCTGCCCGGGTAACCCCAGTATCTGCTGGGCATGAAGCTGAGAAACCATCAAAATCCCAAATCGTTCCGGTTCCGGAAAAAGGGAGCCTGCATCTTTCATAGGATAAACAAATTCAGGGCTGGTAGCAGTACCACTAACCGCCAGGGTTACTTTCTTGCCATCAGCAATGAGCTCAATATCCTCACCCGGAGTCAGGCGATTGGCCTGGGCATATTGCGGGTCAACTAATACACTAACCTTCCCCGAGTTTTGCATATCAAGTTGGCGACCGGATAAAAGGTGCAGACGATTAACCTCATTGTTCATGGGCAGGGGGTAACCCGTCAAACGACCGGTTATCCTTTCATTACCTTCCTTTATAATAGGAACATCCTTTTGGATACGCCCGGTAGCCTTAACCACGCCGGGTAAAGCTTTCACTCTGGCTACCATCGATTCCGGCGCTTTAACTACCTGAAAAGTATAATCAGCAAAACCGTAATCCTGGTAAAACTGATGCTGGGAGCGGCTTAAATTATAATAAGAAGTAGTCATGCCAATATACAGTACTACCCCCAGGGTGACAATTACCACCAGGGCCAGGAACTGACCGCGAGTAGCCTGAATAGTTCGTAATAATTTACGGGTAAGGATACTCATTACCATTCAATCCTTTCCGGTGGCAGAGGATTATCATTTATGAAAATGTCTGCCACCGAGCCGCTGCGCATGCGCACCACCCGGTCAGCCATATCAGCAATGGCAGTATTATGAGTAACAATAATTACCGTACTGCCATGTTTCTCCTGGATATCACGTAACAGCCGAAGTACCAGTTTACCAGTTTCATAGTCCAAGGCCCCGGTCGGTTCATCACATAAAAGCAACCGGGAATTTTTAACAATTGCCCGGGCAATAGCTACTCGCTGCTGTTCACCGCCGCTTAACTGGGAAGGGAAATGGTCCCGTCTTTCCAAAAGACTCACATCCCGCAGGACATCATCAATAGCCAGGGGCTTAGATACCAATTCTGCCGCCAGGGCTACATTTTCAGCAGCGGTCAGGTCGGCTACCAGGTTATAGAACTGAAAGACGAATCCTACCTCCTGCCGCCGGTAACGGGTTAAATCTTTTTCACTGCCATTAGTCAGTACCTGATTACCATAACGTATCTGCCCACCGGAAGGTGTATCTATTCCCCCAATCAAGTTTAGGAGGGTGCTCTTACCAGAGCCACTGGGCCCTAGAATAACCAGCAACTCCCCCACGTATATTTCAAAAGAAGTAGGTTTTAGTGCCTCAACCTTAACTTCACCCATAGTATAGGTTTTGCTGGTATTAGTAAGACTCATCAGAACCTTATTTGGCAAAAAACCCATCTCCCTTAAATCCTTTTTTTAAGGCTATGCTTTAAATTTGAGCATAACTTAAGCTAATTCCAGGGTCAATTACTTTTTCTGGATGCATTGGGGATGTTCAGGTGATTATTTTGTATCATGGTTATTAACCCTGACGTTTCCGAATTGAATAAACCCACCCTCACCTTCCAGGTTTTTGCAGGAATTCAATTTCGCTGTATCGAATAAGCTAAAGAAATATAGCTTAAGGGGGAGATTTTTATGAGTGATGCGGGTTTAATGGCAATGATGGCCTATTCTGCAGGATTGCTAGCCTTCTTTACTATTATCTTTCTGGTCTTGTATGTTCTAAAGTCAATTGGTCTTATGACTATGGCGGCCAATAAGGGTATTGAAAACGCCTGGTTGGCCTGGATTCCTGCTGCTGACCTTTATATTGCCGGTTCTATTCTAGGGGAAATGGATGTTTTCGGTAACCGTCTCGACAATCTAGGCTTATGGTTACCAGTTGTTATGATTGGTGGGTGTGTTCTCGCAATAATTCCATTCATAGGTATAATCTTTAGCCTGGCCATGATGCTTTTCTTCCTTCTGTTTGCTTATAATTTATTCAACCTTTATAGCCCAGAGCAAGCTACTCTGTACACTATTCTTTCAATATTTGGCCTGTGGGCTATTTTTATTTTCATCCTTCGCAATAACCAGCCGGTTTCCAATAATAACCTGCAGGTCTAATTAGAAAATAGGTACTGAATGTTTCTTTTAAAGACGCATTGTTTCACGTGAAACATAGGAAAATCAATAAGAAAAATGGGTGGTTCGTAAACAAAAAACCAGCCTGATAAACTTAAGTTTGCCAGGCTGGTTTGTGTTTATATAACACTATTCGCCGGTGAAATTCGGCTCCCGCCGCTCTAAAAAGGCTTGTAACCCTTCCTGAGCATCTTTACTGCTCATTAACGGTTGCAGTTCTTTAAACATGGTACTCAAGGCAGCTTTAGGCCCATGAACGCGAGCTCTGCGAGCCGATGCTAATGCTCCCTGAACTGCAAGTGGGGCCGCTTTAGCTATCCTTTGGGCTATGTCCAGAGCGCGGTCAAATTGCTCTCCCGGTTCTACTAATTCTTGAACCAAACCGAGGCGATAGGCTTCGGGGCCACTCAACTCATCACCAGTTAAAATATAGCGCATGGCATTACCCCAACCAATCTCCTCAAACATACGAACTGTTGCCCCGCCTACCGGGAATATGGCCCGTTTAACTTCCAGTTGGGCTAAGCGCACGTCTTTAGCAGCAACTCTCACATCAGCTGCTAGCAATAGCTCAAAACCAATAGTATAACAGTAACCCTGACATGCCATTACTATAGGTTTCTTACAGCGATTATCCTCGTCCACCCCAAAAGGATCAATCATACCATCTTTCAGTTCTATCCATTTACCCCCGGCAAATACCGGCCCCCACTGGGGAAGATCCAGCCCCGAAGTAAAATGATCCCCTACCGCATAGAGTAGTCCGCAGCGCAGATCCTTGTTGCGGCTAAGTTCCCCATAAGCCCGGGCAAGATCGTAATACATGTCAAGAGTCAGGCTATTACGTTTCTGTGGACGATTAAAGCCTATGAGCAAGACATGCCCCCGAGTTTCCACAATAATGTCACTCATAAATATACCCCCTATATGTAATCTCAAAGTTTCCTATTGTTTCCTTAAATTATAATCTAATTATACCTCATTAACCTGGCAGGTTTTTCTTTTTTCTTGAAGGGTGTAAACGGTGGTATCAAAAAGGCAACTAAAACCTGAACTCTGAACCTCCTGCACGTCCAGGAAAACACCAGTCGTCATATCAAGCATTTTTTCCCGCTTTGGTTTGTCAAATTGATAGCACCATTGGCAGAACTGTATTACAAAATTCTCCGTCAGCCGCCGCTTTTTACTTCTTATTCCATCTACACCGTCAATAGCAACGCCCTATTTTCCCATGAAAAGGCGAGTCAAGAACTGGGCTATACAACGAGAGATATGAAGCAGACATTAACTGATACTATAAATTGGCTGCAAGAGAACAAGCTACTATGAACAAATGACTTACTAATGGTGAAGGCAGGGGGGCGAACCCCCTGTCCGAAAGAAAGATTCCCACCCTGGAACCATCTACATACCCAGTCAACTGCCTCGCATCTCCGTGGTATCGTATTCAATAATTGCATTTTTCCCGTCAAAATAAACGAGGTCTCCGTCATCATAATGCCAAATTGCTTGAAACTTAGTCGGCTTCTTTATAGTATTTATTTCTATATAATTACTGCAAACTGTTGACCACCTGACCTTTTCACTTCTACCATCAGTTGCAGTTGCCTCTCTGTCTTCGGTTGTAAACGAAAGCATTTCACCGTTTTCTTTAAATGTAAAAGTACCGCTTGCTGTGATGCCGTAGTAGGCGATCCTGGCTCTAGCATGTAAATCATTAATCTCTTCCCAAACAATATAATCCTGTAATGCTGCATTAGGAATCATAAGACATTCTGCCAGGTAAGTGACCAGGCTCGCCTTATTCAACGCTTCTTCTTCCTGTTCAAATAGATTGAAACACTTTGCTACAACGCCTTTCATTGAGCCTTTCCCACCAATATATGAATCCAGGCCTTCAAAGGGTATTCCATACATCGAGCTATCAATATATGCAATCCGGATGGGCTCCTTCACAAAGTTGTACTGGGTATAATCCATAACTACGTTCGCTTTATCCCTTCCAAATGAAAAGTCAACATCTTCATATGTTGCTTTCATATATGACATTTTGGGCTTGCCAATATAGCCGCAATATCTGAAATATTTCTGAACCGGTATCGGCAAATTAGCAATATCTTCTTCGGTAAATACATCACTTTCATTAGCTATTTTGTTTAATAAAGTGCCGGTTATTGCATTAAATTCTGTCCTGGTTTTCGAATATGAAATATTAAAAAACACCATAATAATTCCTAGGATACTAAATAGAATTCCGATAATAACCAGCATTTTCTTTTTACTCCTCATTTTCAAGCTTTTCCCCCCCCTAGTTGTCGTCAATAAAACACTCGGTCGGCAGCTTTGAAATTGTTTCAAATTTCATTTTGAATTGCCCCCACTATATTAACCGTGACCATCCGTTAATTATTAGTAGAAGCATGCGAACTGAACAAAGAAATGCTCCTTGGCTTATTGTTCTAAGCTAACAATCATTTCCTTGTCTCGTATTCTATAAGCTCTTAATCCTAATCCAACGGCTATGTATAGAGCTGAAGTAATGAGTCCATTAATAGGTGAAACAAGCATTTCTTTTCCGGCTACAATACTTACATAACCTGAAATAACTAAAAGATTTATAAGCGAATCCTCAACCGTGTGCAACAAAATACATGGCCAAACTGACTTTGTTACCCTAAAAAGCTCAGTAAACATCACAGACCAAGATAACAAAGTTATAAAGGAAACAAGGACATATGTAGCTCGGCTGACAGGCATTACCGCTTGAAGATCAGCTTCCGGCAAAAATACCAGGTAATATGGAACATGCCATAGTGTCCAAACACACCCGACGATTAGGTATATCTTCCAGTCGCTAAGATTAAACTTGACAAGTTGTGATGTTAGATAACCGCGCCAGGCAATCTCTTCAAAAATATCTATAATAAAGTTGATTAACAAAGCACTGCCAAACCCCAAAATAACTGCTTTAAAATTAAATGCGGACAAATCAATCCAGTTCATTAAAGCTCCGACTATCAAAACGATGGCTGTTACAACAGGAAATATTAATACCGAAGCCAGGTACCATTTTATATTTCCTTTGTGATTCAGCTTTAAGCCAAGGTCTTTATAACTATCCTTTGAGAATAAAATGATTATAAATGCAGTCAACAGGGGCAATACCAACCATACCCCCATACCAAGAGAATCACCCTCGGGTTGCCCGGTTAGGAAGGAGTCCAAAACAACCCCCAACCACCCGCTGAAAATAACAATAAAAATAAATACCCCAATATTGCGAATAGCTTTATTATTCATAGCAAACCCCCTCATATATCATCACCTCAAATTTCTCACATTCGCTAAATACATGGCTCCGTTCCAATATAACCTGGATGCTTATTCTTTTAGTGACCATTTAAACTACTTTTACTTAGTCTGGTTGATATTATTGTGATAGAGTGATGTGATTATATTATATAGAAAATGATTAATGCCAGGTATGCATTATTGAATAGAGGAGAGATTCTAAAAAATTGATGCTATCGCAAAATACTTAATCCGTTCTAACGGTCCCGCTTTCTGCTGAAACCGTTTTTACATAAGAAAGTTTATTGCCTGCTT
>CAZAZH010000086.1:0-7893 GCA_964489585.1 uncultured Syntrophomonas sp. | reverse complement strand
GAAGATATATCTTTTACCAGGTCAACGAAATCTTCATAAAAATCCTCATTGTCGGTAGAGTCTCCTGCAATCCCAATATCTCTTAAGGTACCCATAGCTTTGTATATATCACCCTTATTAAGACTGAGCAATAATTCTCCCAAATAAATCAGCCGGCGTTCAGTTAAAGTCCCAATTTGGCCAAAATCAATAAAGGCAATAGTATTCTCATCTACCACCAGCATGTTACCCGGGTGGGGGTCAGCCTGAAAAAAGCCATGCAATAGTATCTGGGACAGAAAAGCCTCCGTTCCCAGTCTTGATATTTTGCGACGATCCCAGCCCCGGCGGTTGATTTCATCAACATCGCTTAACTTAACCCCACCTATATATTCCTGGGTTAAAACCCGAGGAGTAGTATGCTGCCAGTATACCCGCGGGATAATTACTCTATCATCATGCCGGAAATTATTATATACTCTCTCAGTGTTACGGGCTTCCCGAGCATAATCCAGCTCCCGTAAAAGCATCCGGCTATATTCTTCTACCATAGCGACTATGCCGATACGTCTGGCTTCAGGTGATCTTCGTTCCGAGATGTGAGCCAGCCCTTTTATTATTTCCAGGTCGCTTTCAACCTTTTTTTCAATATCCGGGCGCTGTATTTTTACAATCACCTCTTCGCCGCTCTTTAGACGGGCCCGGTGAACCTGTCCTATAGATGCTGCCGCCAGGGGTTCACGGTCAAAGTCTTCAAAAACCTGTTCCGGATGTCCTATTTCGTTTACCAGTTGTTTTAACACCTGCTCATAAGGCAGTGGCTCTACTTTATCCTGCAGTGTTTCCAGGGCTTCTATATAAGGAGGGGGCAGCATATCAGGACGGGTGCTAAGCATCTGGCCCAGTTTAATAAATGTGGGACCCAGTTCCACCAAGGCCTGACGCAGGTTATCCGCCAACAGGTAGTCGGCTGCCTCATAACTTCCGTTCATAAGCTGCCGGGTAGATAACACTGTTCCCGCCAACCCAAAGCGCTGCATCAGATAGCCGAGGCCATGTTTCATAAAAGTTCCCACTATTGTCTGACGCCGTCTTATGTACCGTATATTCCACCAGGAACTCATCCTCACACCCCCCACCAATGGATTACCTTTAAATATTCTATATAACCAGCATATATCCTGTTTATCACGAAAATAGGGGCTGATAATAAAGTTGTCTGGTTTATTAATTTAAAACGAAAACTTAACTAATTGTCTAGAGTGAGGGGTAATGGATAAGGCGTGAGGAGTTAGGTTAATTTCTAGGTTATATGACCCCGTAGATAAAATACCCACCCAGGCCAATTAGAAAAATACCGCAGAGCATAATAATAGTCTGGTACACCTGCTGCTTTAAAAAACGGCGACCACCGGCTATAGCCGTGGCAATCAGGGAATACCACAGCAAGTCAGCCATAATATGGCCACTAAAAAACGAGGCAATCGCTATGGTGCCGCTTTTTAAAGCCACAGTCAAATAGGTAAGACCGATAGTAGCCCACCATATCGACCAGAAGGGATTGGAAACACTGACCAGAATACCAGCCGTAACCGGGTGCATATTAATACCTTTACCGGCATTATTTTCGTTACTCTCCAGCGAAACCCGACCCTGCAGAACATCCTTTATCATATTAAATCCCATAAAGAGCAAGAAGGCTCCTCCAACAATGGAAATAACCGTAGTAACCACAGGTTTTTGCAAATACAAAGAGAGTCCCGCCAGCAAGGCTATAATTAAAGCCAACTCCAGTATGGCATGTCCTAATACAATAAGCGGACCGGCCTTAAAACCGTGACGGGCGCTCTCGGCAATAGTTACGGTCAAAAGAGGTCCGGGCATCATAGCTCCGGAAAGGCCTACTAGAAAAGCGGTTATAAATAACGCTGTTATATCCGTCTCTAACCACCACCAACAACTTAATAATAACCTAAAGGAACAGCCCCCATTACATAATAAGTATAATTCCTAAAATTACAAAACTGGCCCCTATAAGCCTGTAGGCTGTAATTTGTTCACCAAAAAATAGAATTGCACAAAGCATGGTCACCAATGGGGAACTGGCCATAATAACTGTAACTACGGAAACCTCTCCCCGCTTAATGGCAGCATAGTACGCCAGGTCCCCAATTAGGGCAGCCAGTATGGCTTCAATAGCTAGTAACACCCAGGAGTTTAAAGGAATCTGTTTAACCTGCCCTATACTTCCGCTCACTGCAAACCAAGCGGTTATCATACCTGCCGCCATTAGTGTTCTCAAAACCAGGGCAGCCATAGGATTGGCATGACCAAGACCCATCTTCGCAAATATTGGTGCTATACCCCAGCATATCATACCAATAATAGCCAGCCAATATACCATGTTTATCCCCCTGTTATAACGGCAAAGATTCAAATTGTTTTTTGGGTATTATTTTACACATTACGGAATACTAATAGGGAATTTTTAAAATGTTGCAGCAACGGAGTGGTGAAAAGTGTTTTTTAATAAAAGGACTAAATTTATTTTTTTACTATTAGGTTTTGTTACCCTTACTATACTATTATCAATAAATTTCAAGCATGATAATAAACGAGAAATCGCCGTAGAATATTCAGAAGAAATAGCCCAAACTACAGGTGAGCAAAATAAAGAAGAAGTCTCGCTAAAATTGGTACAAGAAAGAATGTACTCAAGAGCGGTTACCCGGGTTCCCTGGGAGAAAGACCCTGAGTTTTTAAAAGCCCAAAAAGAACATAATACACCCGTTATGATGGCCGCCTATCGCACTGTACTACCTGATCCGCTCCCCGGCGAGGAATCCAATGTTCATCTGGGAGCAAAGTATCTGCGTGGCAAGGTGCTTAAACCGGGAGAGGTTTTTTCCCAAAACCTTACCATAGGTCCCTATTCCCAGTGGCGTGGTTTTAAAGAAGGTCCGGTTTACCTGGGAACTCAAATGTCCCGGACAACCGGTGGGGGAGTATGTAAAATAGCCTCGACTTTATATAATGTAGCCGTACTCTGTAACCTTCCTATAGTAGAACGGCATGCACATAGTATGCCGGTACCTTATGTACCCTATGGCCAGGATGCTACCGTTAATTACGGAGCCAAGGATATTAAATTCACCAATAACTTATCTCATCCCATCCTTATCTGGTCTCAAGGAATAGAAAACAGCCTGTATATTGCCTTTTATAGTAATAGCACCCCCCCCTTGGTAGAATGGCATCATAAAGTCTTGAAAGTACAAAAGGCTCACAAAATATATAAAAATAACTGGTCTTTGCCAGCAGGCGAAGAAAAGCTGGCCTACCCTGGAATGGATGGCGCTCTAATTAAGTCCTGGGTAACCATTGAGGATAAAAACGGGAAATCCGAGGTTAAACAAATGGGTAGCTGCTGGTATTCCCCTATGCCACATATAATTGAAAAGGGATGTAAGTCCCCCGCACTTTCCGATCAACCCTGATTGTAGCCCACCCCCAATTAAGGTTGCTTTACATTTTGTGCTCCTTTCTCCTTATCTATTATTATTAAACAAGTGCACACTGTAGATAGTATTTTCATATTATAACCGTGGAGAGGCTATAGGCCAAAAACCTGTGCAGCAGGTCAGGGGAAGGAGTCTTTATGAATCAAAACCGAACTCCCTTGTTTACCGCGGTTAAAAATTATGTGGAAGACCGGGTAATTCAATTTCATGTACCCGGTCATAGACAGGGGCAAGGATTGCCAGAATTGGCAGCGTATATAGGTGAGCGGGTCCTACAAATGGATGCTAACGGTATGCCTGATCTGGATTACATAAATAATCCTGGCGGGGTTATCCTGGAGGCCGAAAAACTTCTAGCTGAGGCTTTTGGTGCGCAAAAAGCTCATTTCCTGGTAAATGGAACTACTGCTGGAGTACAGGCCATGATTATGAGCGTTTGCAACCCGGGTGATAAGATTATTCTACCTCGTAATGCTCACAAATCCGCTATTGGCGGCATTATATTAAGCGATGCTTTGCCGGTATATGTTCAACCGGAGATAAACCTGGAGCTGGGAATTGCCATGGGTGTTCCGGTCGCAAGCTATGAGAAGGCCCTGAAAGCAAATCCTGACGCTCGGGTTATTTTTGTTATCAATCCTACCTATTATGGCTACACTTCTGACCTGGAGAGTATCATTAAGATTGGTCATCAGTACAGTGCAACCGTACTGGTAGATGAAGCTCATGGTGCGCACATGTATTTTCATAAAGATTTCCCCGCAACTGCTATGCAATTAGGTGCTGACATCAGTGCTGCCAGCATGCATAAAACCGGCGGTTCCTTGACCCAGAGTTCAATCCTTTTATACAAGAATGATGCTATCTCTTCGGAACGGTTGCAACAAGTTATTAACCTGAGCTGTACCTCCAGCGCCTCTTACCTGCTCATGTGTTCGCTGGATATTGCCCGAAAACAATTAGCTATCCGGGGCAGCTCCATGT
The DNA here is from genome assembly GCA_964489585.1 of uncultured Syntrophomonas sp. Taxonomy (GTDB): domain Bacteria; phylum Bacillota; class Syntrophomonadia; order Syntrophomonadales; family Syntrophomonadaceae; genus UBA4844. The sequence goes on along the minus strand of CAZAZH010000086.1, from coordinate 3,409 downwards.
TTCAACAGGTTTTGGAAATAGCCCGTCAAACCCGGGATGAAATCAACCGCTGGGAAGAATTTTATGCCTTTGGCCAAGAACTAGCGGGAACCCCCGGATGCTTTGATTTTGATGAAAGCAAACTGGGAATAAATACTCGCTGTTTAGGTCTTACCGGTTACCAGTTGGAAAGCAAACTTAGAAAAAATTATAATATTCAAATGGAATTATCTGATTTGCGTAACATCCTGGGGATTATCAGCCTGGGTCACCGTTATGAAGACCTGGAGGCCCTGACCCATGCCCTGCAAGATATTGCCCGTCAAAGCAAATACCGCAAAGCTAGACCCTGTCCCGCTATACCTGATTCTCCGGAAATGGTAGTACCGCCACGCCAGGCCTTTTACAGCCCCAAAAAGAGAGTACAACTAAGCGAAGCCGCCGGGGAAATTGCGGGGGAAATGATTATGGCTTACCCGCCAGGTATACCGGTAATTTGCATCGGTGAACGGATAAGCCATGATATTATTGATTACATACAAATATTGAAGGCGGAACAATGTGAACTTCAGGGGGTTGCTGACCCCAGTATTGAACATATTCAGGTTCTGGCAGGATATTAATTTTTGCTGCTTTTAACTTTCTTCCAACTCCCCTACCGGAATTTCAAAACTATCCCTATCATCAAGGTACCTGACCTGGGCTAAGCTACCGTCGATATCCTCAATCCATACCGGGCGACCCTGGTACAAGACCTCGATTACTCCCAACGAATTTATAATTTCCCGTGCTCTTTTATTATCCATTCTATCCACACCTTTCTTCATTATTGATATAGTTTTTCCCTAAAAGAATTCTTTATTTAGAGTTTTGCATAATTCAATATTCCTTATTTGTCAATCTGAGTGATAGCGAAGAGTCGTAGATCCTTCGGTATTGCCTCAGGATGACAACCACAAATTCCCGGGCATTTATGAGAAATACTAATTATGTATAATTCTCTATTAACAACTTGGGGGACTTGTCCCCATTTAATCATTTACTTGTTTAATTGAGTGAAGTAAAATGTAGATATTAAGTATAATTATGTAGGAGGTTGTCAGATTGAAAAGAAATCTTATACTTATTCTCTTATTATGTTTCTCGTTGACGATGGTACTGAGCGGCTGCAATTCAACCAAAAATGATGCGGAAAAAACTCCGGCGCCGGCTCAGACTGATACTTCCTGGCAAGATATCCAGGACAAAGGATATTTTGTAATGGGGTTGGACGATGCGTTTCCTCCCATGGGTTTCCGGGATGAAAAAAATGAAATCGTAGGATTTGATATTGACCTGGCTAAAGAAGCGGCCAAAAGGCTGGGTGTAGATGTAAAGTTCCAGACTATTGTCTGGGAATCAAAGCTGGAAGAAATAAACAGTGGTAACATAGATGTTATTTGGAACGGTTTCTCCGTTACCCCAGAGCGACAAAAAGAATATCTCTTTACCAAACCTTATATCAAAAACCGGCAGGTTATTGTGGTTACTGCTGATTCTCCTATTAAGACCAAAGCCGACCTGGAAGGCAAAAAGATTGGCATTCAGGCAGGAAGCAGCGCTCAAGATGCGGTGATGGCAGATAAAGCTACCTATGAAGTAATCAAGGACAACCTGTTTGAATTTGATGATAACGTAATGGCCATGAAAGACCTCAAAGGAGGCGGCCTGGATGCGGTGGTAGTCGATATAATAGTTGGTAAATACTATGTAAGCAAACATCCCGGGGAATACAAGTTCCTGCAAGAAGACTTTGGGGCTGAAGATTTCGCAGTGGGCTTAAGAATAACTGATAAAGCATTCCTCGCTGAAATGAACAAGGCTCTGGACGATATGAAGGCTGATGGCACTGCCAGTGAAATTTCTAATAAATGGTTTAACGAAGACATTATTAACAAATAGCCATTGGGCTTGATTACTGATAATATTATCATGACAGGCTTGCAGTTTTACTGTTAGCCTGTTATGTTTTTCAATGCTTAAGGTAAAGGGGTATACCATGGACTATATTCTTATGTTGCTGCCATCCATGCTCAAAGGATTGACGGTAACCCTGAAATTGTTTTTTCTAACTCTGATGCTGGCCCTTCCCCTGGGGATACTTATGGGTATGGCCCGCATTTCCAAGTTTAAGCCCCTGAAGTGGTTTATGGAGTTTTATGTATGGCTTTTTCGTGGGACTCCATTATTATTACAGCTCCTATTTATGTATTTTGGACTTATGACCGTTGGCATACTTTTGGAACGACAATTCGCCGCTTACCTGGCTTTTGTTTTAAATTATTCCGCTTACCTGGCTGAGATTTTCAGGTCGGGCATCCAGTCAATCGACCGGGGGCAATACGAAGCTGCTGATGTACTGGGATTAAACCGTTTTCAGACTATGAAAAACATTGTACTGCCCCAGGTTTTTAAACGGGTTCTGCCTCCAATTGGCAATGAGGTAATTAACCTGGTGAAGGATACCGCTCTTATTTATGTGCTGGCTATAAGCGAATTATCCAGGGTAGCCAGGACTCATGTTATGCGCGATGATACCTTCGTTCCCTTTATTATTGCCGCTATTTTCTATCTTATTATGACCGGTACGGTTCAGCAATTCTTCAAATGGTTGGAATCCCGGTTTGATTATTACCGTTAGGAGCGAAACTTATGTATATATTGCAAGCAGTGGATATTCATAAAAAGTTTGATTCCCTAAAGGTTTTAAAAGGGGTTTCCCTGCAGGTAGAAAAAGGCCAGGTAATTGCTATTATCGGGCCGTCTGGCTCCGGGAAGAGTACATTTTTGCGTTGCCTTAATTACCTGGAAACTATAGACCATGGAGAAATCACCATCGAAGGGGAAATTATGGCCCGTAATGGCCCGGATGGCTTTGCCATATATAGTCCGGAAAAGAAAATAAACCAGATTCGGCGCAAAATGGGTATGGTTTTTCAGAATTTTAACCTTTTTCCCCATAAGTCAGTACTGGAGAATCTTATGCTGGCGCCTATGCTGGTAAAGCAGACAGACAAGGCTGCGGCCGAAGATAAAGCCCGGCAGCTATTAGAAAAAGTGGGGCTTTCCCAAAAGTCTAATAACTATCCCTTTGAACTCTCCGGGGGTCAGCAGCAGCGGGTAGCTATTGCCCGGGCCCTGACTATGGAACCGGGCATCATGTGTTTTGACGAACCTACTTCCGCCCTGGACCCCGAATTAACCGGTGAAGTCCTGCAGGTTATGAAAGATTTAGCTTCGGAACATATGACCATGATTGTAGTGACCCACGAAATTGGCTTTGCCCGCGAGGTAGCCGACCGGGTAATATTCATGGATGAAGGCTTGATTGTCGAGGAAGGAACTGCCGAAGAAGTTATCGTAAACCCCCACCATGAAAGAACCCGGGCCT
>CAZAZH010000085.1:0-8215 GCA_964489585.1 uncultured Syntrophomonas sp. | reverse complement strand
TTCAAGGCCTGGCTGGAAGCCTCTGTAACCATGTAAGATAGTTTGCGGTCGGCGGCATTGCTAAAATGCATCTGCAGTTCCAGTGATTCAGGTGTAGTAAGATGTGATTCCCGGGTAGTTTTCCCATCATAAGTATCAATCGAGGAAATTATCCCGGCATCAGCCGTATTGTGGTCTTTTAAATATTCATCTAATATATATTTGACATAATATGAGGTGGTAGACTTACCTTTGGTACCGGTTATACCGATAAGAGTGAGGTTCTTCCAGGGGTAGTTGTAATATAGGTTTGATACCAGGGACAAGGTTTTTTGTATATCATCAACTATCAGACAGGGTATGGGCTTATGATAATTTACCTCGCTGATATACATAATGGCGCCTTTACGGATAGCCATGTCCAGATATTCTTCCTTAAAACCTAGTCCCTTGCAGATAAAAAGGGTATCTGCTTCTACTTTGTTGGAGTTGTAGGCTACCTTTTGGACGGTTTTTTTAGCCGTATCCCGCGGGAAATCGTGATATATTAATAAATTATGGGATTCTATAAGCTGTACATATTCGTCGATGCTATGTTTATTCATAGATTACTGATCCTTTCGTTTATACCTGTGTATTAATGAAACTGTCCTAAAATCTATGATAAACATTTGCTGGCGCTTGTCCAAACCAAATAATGCCAAAACACCCTCTGCTTCTCATACAAGTTAATCCCTTCGCAGAGCCTCGATAGGGTCCAGATTGGCAGCTTGATTGGCGGGTAGGATGCCGAAGATAATACCAATAGCAGCAGAAAAGGAGAAAGCTAATAAAACCGTGGTCCAGGAGATCAGTGGGGGCCACTTGGCCAGTGCGGATATGAGGAAAGCACCGCCGATACCCAGGGCCATGCCGATAATACCACCTAATAGGCATAGTACAACCGCTTCAATCAAAAACTGGATCAGGATATCCCGGCGGCGGGCCCCCAGAGCCATACGCAAACCAATTTCCCGGGTTCGTTCCGTGACTGATACCAGCATAATATTCATAACCCCGATACCACCCACCAGCAGCGAAAAGCCGGCAATAATTCCAATTACCAGAGTCATCACCCCGGTAACCTTATTTACTGACTGAATCTCTTGTTCCATATCCACGCCCTGATATAAACCCTCACTGCGGTGGCGTTTTTCCAGTATCTTAACGCTGTTTTGCATAGCTGCTTTAACCTCTTCCGGACTACGCGCACCTCCTTCGATATAGGAGATACTGCCGTCAGGGTAGATATCCAACCAGACTCGAGTAGGAATGTAAACTGCCTTAGTTCCCGTGCCAAAGATTGAATTATTGGCCTTAACCAGTCCGCAAACTACCATGGTCTGATTATCGATAATTATTCTTTTCCCCAGAGCACTGGTTCGGGGGAATAACTCCTGGGCCAGTTCCTCATCAATAACTGCTACTCTTCTTTTACCCTGGCAATCACTGTTATTAAGGAAACGGCCAGCGGTTATCTTCAGGGGATGTAAGTGGGCATAGTCGGCTTCCGTACCCAGAATTTGAGCAGTTTTCGATTTGTCCCTGCCTTTAATTGTGGAATAAGTCTGAGCACAGGGGAGTAAATATTCCAGCTCGGGGATATTGGCTTTTATAATTTCAATATCCTGCATAGTGAACTCTTTGCCGGTAGGAAGCTCATCTCGGCGCCAATCGACCATAACATAAAAAAGATTGCTGCCGAATTGCTCCATTTCCTTCATAATGGTTTGCTGTCCGCCCTGACCCACTGCAACTACGGCAATTACGGCGGTAATGCCAATCATGATACCTAGAGTGGTCAAAACTGAGCGCAGCATATTGGCCCGGATGGAATCCCAGGCTACCCGTATACTTTCACCCAGGTTCATATATCCTCACCACCCTTGACTGCAGATGGTTCTGTAAGGGGAGGATTTGGTATTTCATCCTGTATTAACTTACCATCACGGAAATACAAGACTCTGCGGGCAAAAGCAGCTATATCTTCTTCATGGGTAACCAGTACGATGGTGGTATGCTCCTGGTGGAGTAAACGGAAGATGTTCATAATTTCCATGCTGGTAACACTATCCAGATTGCCGGTAGGTTCATCGGCTAGAATAATATCGGGATTGTTTACCAGAGCCCGGGCAATAGCTATGCGCTGGCACTGGCCCCCGGAGAGTTCAGAAGGGCGATGATGGATTCGATCCAGCATTCCTACCCGGCCTATACAATCAAGAGCCCGGGTCTTGCGTTCTTCTTTTTCGACTCCGGCATAAAGCATAGGTAACTCTACGTTACGCAGAGCAGTCATGCGGGGCAGCAGGTTATAGTTTTGAAAGACAAAACCGATTTTTCGATTGCGAACGGTTGCCAGTTGGTCACTGTTCATACTGCTGACTTCAACTCCACCCAGCCAGTAGGAGCCAGAACTGGGGGTATCCAGGCATCCCATTACATTCATCAGGGTTGACTTGCCTGAACCGGAAGGCCCCATTACCGCAACGAAGTCTCCCATTTCAATGTGTAAACTTACATCCCGCAGGGCGTGAACTGGGTTGGAATGAGGACGATAAACCTTATTTATCTGCTCCATTTTAATCATGGTTGTCATCCTTCGGGACTGCAGCCGGCATAGTTGCCTGACGTACCTTTTGCCCATCTTTAAGCCCGGTTGGCGGGTCTAAAATAAGCAAATCCCCCTTTTTTAAACCTTTAGCAACTTCCAGGTAGAGTTCTCCTTCCACACCGGTAGTAACTGTCTTCAAGCGGGCTTTACCATCATCATAAACCCATACCTGCTTTTTCCCCTTATTTTCCACCAGTGCCTCATAGGGAATTACCAGGCGTTTCTTGGCGGCTACACTGATAATCTCTAAATCCACAGAATAACCAGGTTTTAATCGACCGGATTTATCTTCTACACTGATATTAACCGGTACTTCTACCTGGCGGGTATTATTACTCTCCTTTACCCGGGCCAGACCTGCTACTTCAGTTACTTTTCCACTAAATTTCTTTCCCGCCAGGGCTGCGGCTTCTATAGCTACCTTTTGCCCTGGTTTCACCCGGGCAGCGTCCGCTTCACTTACGCCAACCTTAACCTGCAGGCGTTGGGGTTGTCCAATGGTTATAAATTTATCTCCGGCTTTTATCATATCTCCGGGGTGGTTTTCTAGATTTAGTACTACACCATCTATATCAGCTTTTATTATATAATGAGATATTTCTTCCTCGGCTGCCTGTACTGCAGTTTCAGCCTTACTCAAATTAGCTTCTGCGGCCTGGCGTTCTGCTGCTCGGGGGCCATTACAGAGGATATCGTAGTTTTTCTGAGCCTTGAGGAAGGCTGTTTCCTGAACCACCAATTCCTGATGGGCTATTTCCATTTCCTGAGCACTAATAGCCCCCGCTTTATATAGAGCATCTTTGCGCTGCCAATCTTTCTTTTTATTATCATAAGCGGTTTTAGACTGTTCGAATTCTGCTTTACCGATAGCCCGATCCTCTGCAGATGGGTTGATAAGGCTATTGTACCGTGCCTCTTCACTTGCCAGGCTAGCTTTGGCATCAGCCAGCATTCTTTCCTCAGTTACACAATCAAAAACTGCCAGGACTTGTCCTGCCTCAACCAGGCCTCCGGTTTTTACATATAACTGTTTTAATATCCTGGTATCACGGGCAACTACTTCCTGTTTCTCTTGCAGTTCTATACTGCCGCTGGCATACACCTTTTCCCCCATACTCTTCTCTTCCACTTTAGCGGTATGCACCAGTTTACCGGAATAATTATGATTGCGCCACAGGTTCAAACCAATTATTAGAGCAACAATTATTAAAATAAGTACTATCTTGAATACCGGGGTTTTGCTTATAGCCTTTACATTCACGGCAGGCACTTTACAAGTCACTCCTCGCATTTACCATTGAATAAGAATTCATTAACATAATAATTACCGGGCATACACAACTACGAATGAAAATAGGTGTATCGGGTGGGCAGATTCACAGATTATCCTTACCCCTGACTCCTCACTCTAGACATTAATTAATTCCTAAATTCAAAGTAATTTATACGACAACTATGTAATATAAATATTCTGTTTAACTCATGGTGCTCATTTGTAAGGCACCATAATAACTGGAACCCAGTGCATAGATTAGCCATACCAGAAAAACATAGATGCCTACCTTCTTAAGTTCGCTTTTCATCACGATAGCTCCTCCCAGTGCTGTCAGGTAAAGGCTCCATAACATAAAGGGGTTAATCTGGGCTGCCAGCATAGCGGGAAAAGTGTAGGTATCAGGAGGGAACAAGAGATTCAGGCTGGTGGAAACATTGCTAAAGTTTTCTACGGGGGTGGTTAGTCCTATTACCAGCCCTATCAGCGACGATAGCAGCAGGGGCAGGTAGGCATAGACACAAACTGAAAACAGCTTGCGGTACTGTACCTTATCCCCGGCAAAGGCATTATATAATTTTAGCAACAGGGCTACTATCATGGCAAACAGAAGTGGTGTCAGCAAGGCTCCAACTATGGTGACTATAACTGCAGTAGTACCCACTATATTAATGGTTTCCGGGTTGGAAAGAGCCGGGTTATCAGGTATCTGCTGTAGTTTTATAATACTGTATTCTTTTATTTTGGAAAGCAGGGGCAGAGCGGCAACTAAACTTGTGCTTGAGATTATGAGCAGAGCGGCGAACCAGGCATGATTACGTTCAAGTTCCATAAAAACACTGCTCGGGTTGGTAAAAATCCGGGACAATCTCTGCCCCAGGGACAGGGTATCAGTATTAAGTTCCAGTTCCATAATAATCCCCCTTTTTGGTATTGGTAAACCAGCAATTTGGGTTGCAAAGAATAGTTTTCTTTATTGTATACTACTTTACTTACCGCTGTCTTAATTTGGGCGAATTAAAAAACATTCCGCTAACCTGATGGGCTTCATTATCATCAAAGATCATGGTTACCAGTACATCTTCGGTTTCATCGGTAAATTCCGCATTATACCGCACTACCAGATACTTCTTACCTTTCTCGGAGGTCTTAACCGCATCCTTAAACTTTTTTGAACCGGGGACGTAGTCACCTATTTTCCCCCGGACCATTTCATTACCTTCCTTCATTTTATCCTCTGTAACCGCCGCTTTAAACTGACTATTGACATCGGCAATGTATTGTTCATAATTGTCTTCATTATAGGCCAGCAGCATATTTTCGGTTATGTCGTCAGCATACTGCCTTACTACCTTGCTATCCACCTTATTCCCGCATGCGGCCAGAGAACATGCCATCATCAAGCACAGCAGCAACAACCCCATTTTCTTAAACGTCATTAATTATCCGCTCCTTCAGTTTTAGTTTATTCTGATAGGGTCAGGGTTTGTATTGAAAACCTCACCCCCATCAGATTTAAATTTAACTTCCTGGGTCGACTGTTAATAAAAGAGCATTAGCTCCGTAAGGGAATCCAGGAGAAATAAGGAACCCACTGCCAATATAATTAAGATATAGGCTTTTGCATTTCCGTAATTTAATCCCCAGGCAATACCAAAGCGTTTTTCCACAAAAAGAGCCGGATCACGGGGATTATAATAAATCAATCCTCCTTTCCAGTATTTATCATCATCCAGGATGCTGTCATTATCTATATCAGAACTTCCTGGTTGAATGAAAAGCCGACTTCCCCCCTGGCCGGTCCATATCGCCATAAAGAGGATATCCAGTAAAATAAAGATTATGAGCAGCGGTTGGGTAAACAGTAAGACCCCTATATTTATCGGGACAATTTGTAGTACAAACAGGTTTAACAGGCTAATGGCCAATAAGATAAGAATGTTTAGAAAGATAATGTTGGCCCCCCAGCGGAAACGGAAAACGCGGTTTCTTTCCCGGGACTCAGCCGGGTTAACCGGACTAATATGCAGTTTTGACCATCCCACTACCCGGTAGAGTAGGAACATAAATCCTGTAATAAATATTTGCACAACAGGTAAAAAGAAGACCAGCCCCCAGGTTTTGAAAACCCCTCCATCTACTTCACCTTGAATATTCCAATGAGTAGGTAATATTATGGGCAATTCATCGTATACCAGATGACCGGCAACCAGGTTAAGGCAGATAATAATAATCGGTATTATAAACCATAAAGTTGACGGTAGTACCCGCTTGCTTTTGTCGTTTCTGAAACTCGTATCTACCATTACTATTTGTTTCCTGTTCAGCATCTGCGCCTCGTTGGCCTTCTTAAATTCCATGACCCTTCGGTGGGTTAAGTAGTAGAGCAAGGTGGATAAAAGAAAGAAAACAACTATTCCGGTTAATAAAACCGAGTTGCTCGGGATTTTTATCAAAACTATACAAAAAGATAAGGTATAGAAACCGCAAATAGACAGGTAATTCTTGATGTATGTATTTTTGAAATCCAATAGTCTCTCATCATTAAGTTGGGATGCTCGTATACGAACGCCGAAAAAAAGCTCCCGCCGTACTATCTGCGGCGTAATCAGTTTAATAACAAAGAGGATAAGGATAAATAATACTATTATCGCCAGACTAATCATTTCATAGCTCATCTATCAACCTCCTGGGAAAAACTCCGGTAGATTTCAGCGATTTCCATCAGCAGTTCATCTTCTTTAATACCTTTACAAAATGCCTGGGCAATTAGAGGCGCAATTTCTTCCCGCAGCCTGGTCACAGAATCGGCGTCCGCCATACTTTCCATGCTGTTTATAACCGCACCTTTTCTTCTGTCCATGAGAATATATTTGTCTTCCTTTAAAAGGGTATAAGCCTTATTTACAGTATGCAGATTGATGCCAATATCTTGTGCCAACTGGCGTACGGAAGGCAGATTTTCTCCTTCCTTCAGCTCGCCCCTGGCAATACCGGCAATAATTTGATGTTTTAATTGCATATATATGGGAATGTCAGATTGAAAGTCAATAGCTAAAAACATTTGTCCTCCTAAAATATCCCTTAAACAATCACAACTTATAGCTGTTATATGCATACTATAACAGCTATAATATATTGTCAATATATTTAAACTCGTCAGGGTAATTAGTGGCATTATCGTGAAATAGTGAGGTATAATTGGTGTATAAAACAACACGCTTATTAATATGCTAATAGAAGGATAAAGGAAGTGAAAGAAATGGGTGTGACATTTGTGAATAAAAAGAAACCGGTAAACTCTTCCACGTTTAATTTCATAAAAGATAATATTTTAACCATAACAGATATTACCAGAAGCAATAAGCTGTCAGAAATACTTAACCAGTACGCTGGTAAAGAAACATCTGAAGTATATATTATACAAAACAATAAGAACAGAAATGCTGTAGGCGTCCTGGTAGACCTTGAACATTATGCACGGCTCTTAAAACTTCAAGAGGCCATAGAACAGGCTGCTGATGAGTATATGTACCAGATTGCACTATCACGTAAGGATGATAAGGCAACTGTTTCCCTATCGGATGTGGTAGAAGATGGGGATTTTAGCCTGGAGGAACTAATATCAGGTCTCAATGATGTAGAGTTGGATGAGGATTAAGCCGTATGGCCGATAATAAGATTGAGCAGTTAAAGAAATTACTTCTTGAGAAATACAAAACAAGAGTGTTTTTTTCCAGTGAGGCAATTAAGGATTACAAGTCATTCAGCCCGGGCAAAAGAAATGATGTCCTGAAGTTGATACTAAAGCAGGCGGAAAAAGGGGCGTTATTTAAACCAGATGGCAACGCCAACCGTTGTGAGGGACAATTACACCAGTTTGCCAAAATAAAGAGCAAACAGCTTAATCTCAGAATTATTTATCAACCTCAATTAGGCCCGGATGATGTTGTTGAGATGGGTATTATAGCTATTGGTCCCAGGGATGATTTAGAGGTATATAAGATGGCTATTCGAAGATTAGCTGATGAATAAGTGTTTCTTTGACAACGTATACCCGACATTTATCGAATTTCCTGGTATGATTTGACGGCAGCAGGAGCAATTATCTCTTTTTCTGTAATAATTCCGGTTAAATAAGCCGCAGGTACGGTATCAAAACCCTCTTCCGATACAGAAAAAATTTGAGTTGTAAACTTGAGTGTTTCACAGATAACATAAACGGGGACGTTTTTAGCGGAATTGAAGGCGGCTTGTGCCATATTCAGGCTGGGATAACCGTTTATCAGGGAACCGTCAGCCAGAACGGC
>CAZAZH010000084.1:4042-8232 GCA_964489585.1 uncultured Syntrophomonas sp. | reverse complement strand
TCTCTGGGAATCCTGGCGGGTGGGCTGGCTCACGATTTTAATAATTTACTTACGGTTATAGCCGGAAATATAAGTCTGGCCCGGATGATGTCAGAAGAAACGGACAGTAGCGGTGAGTTTCTAAGTGAGGCAGAAAAAGCCACCCTTCAGGCTCGTGATTTAGCTCAGCAGTTACTGATCTTTTCTCGAGGCGGGGAAACTGTTAAAAAAACGGTTTCTACTACAAATTTCCTGCGTAATTCAATTAATTTTGCCCTGACTGGCGCAAATGTGAGCTGTGAGTTTATTATCCCTGAACAGCTCTGGAATGTGGAGGTAGATGAAGGGCGAATTAGCCAGGTTCTAAACAACCTGATTATAAATGCTATCCAGGCTATGCCCGATGGAGGTAGTATTCGCATATCAGCAGAAAACGTGGATATTGATAATCCTGATGACAAATTACCTTTGGTTGCTGGTAAATATGTAAGGTTTTCTATAGCCGACCAGGGTAAGGGTATACCTGATAAATACTATTCCCGTATATTTGACCCCTACTTTACTACTAAAGAAAACGGCAGTGGACTGGGCCTGGCCACATCACAATCGATTATCCGCCAGCATGGCGGTTATTTGACTTATAATTCTCGTCTAGGCGAGGGTACAGTTTTTTATGTTTATCTCCCGGCTAGCCAACAAGAGCATGAAAATAAGGACGTTATCCCTATGCTGCCTTTGAAAGGACAAGGTAGAATACTGGTTTTGGAGGGTGATAAATCAGTACGCAGGGTATTAAAAGATATGCTGATGTCTATGGGTTACGAAGTAGATATAGCTCAAGGCTGCACTAGGCTTATTGAGCTTTACCGTAATGCTTTAGTTTCAGATATAAAATATGTGGCTGTGATTATAGATTTGATGTTTCAGGGTGGTAAGGATGAAAGTGAGGTTGTACAATCATTATTATCCCTGGACCCTGAAGCCCTACTAATCGCGAGCAGCGGATACTCTAGCGAGCAGTTAGTTAGTTATTATAAAATGGGTTTTGCTGCCTTCATTAAAAAGCCCTATGGAATGAAAGATTTGAGTACGGTGCTGCAAAACTTATTATAATCGCTATTAATATCTGTGTTCCCTGATCTATTTTATTAAAAAATAGTATATTTTAAATAAAAACAATTTTTAGCTACACATTATTGTAATTATGGAATAATATATAAATTGTATATATTATGAATTTTATTACTTTTATACCTAAAAATTAACGCCTTAAGTCCTAAACATGCCAATAATATCCCTTCAAGTAATTAAAGCAGATGATCCTGGAACAGGGGGAAGGTATATAGATAAGGAGTTGAGTATGTGAAGGTCCTTATTGCTGATGATGATGCTCTTTCCAGAAAAATACTTGAGGATTGCCTTAGTGAGTGGGGTTATGACATTATAATGGCCAATAACGGGAACGAGGCCTGGGATATATTAGAAAATTCTGATCGTCCTAATATGGCTGTTCTCGATTGGATGATGCCCGGAATGGATGGGGTAGAAATATGCAGGAGGTTACGTCTATTAAACTTACCTAATTATGTTTATGTTATCCTCCTTACCGCCAGAAGTAAGCGGGAAGATATTATAAATGGTCTGGAATCAGGTGCGGATGATTATATAATAAAACCCTTTAACCGTGAAGAGCTAAAATCGCGGCTTAAGATAGGGCAGAGAATTATTGAACTGGAACACAGGATTTTACGATTGGCCAGTACCGATTATCTTACCGGACTTATGAACCGCCGGGCTTTTTTAGAAAGATTAGAACGGGAACTAAATCGCTGCGAGCGAGAAGTTTCTAATATGGGAATTATCATTATGGACATAGATCATTTTAAAAGAGTTAATGATAATTTTGGGCATCAGGTGGGGGATCTGGTTCTACAAGAATTATCCGGTACCCTGGTAAAATTATGCCGGGTATATGATTTTATTGGTCGTTATGGAGGCGAGGAATTTATAATCTGTTTACCGGGTGCAGACAAATGGAATACATATAAAATTGCCGAACGTATGCGTAGTACCATAGAAAGCAATAAAATATTTCTACCAGAAAAAGAAAGCAGTATAAGTATTACTTCTAGCTTTGGCATTTCCTCACTGGAACCAGGCCAGGTGAAAAATGCCGACAAGCTTATTAATGAAGCTGATGAAGCCCTCTATCGGGCCAAGGATCAGGGCCGTAACCGGGTGGTAATGTATATATCTGAATTAGCTTGATTTTCTAATCATCATTGGTGCTTTTTAACTGAAAGACAAAATAAAAACCCCGTCAGGGGTTTTTTATTTGCTGATATTAAGTTAAAAAAGATTATTACTCATCAAGTGGGATGGGTGCTTCTACCGGGCAAACATCGGCACAGGAGCCGCAATCAGTACACAGCTCGGGGTCGATAACATATATTTCGTCACCCTCAGTGATAGCTTCTACCGGGCACTCATCTGCACATACGCCACAAGAAATGCATTCGTCATTAATTATATAAGCCATTGTTTGTTCCCTCCTTTGCTACATTTAAACTAATAGCATTATAATTAACGCTATTTTCTTTGTCAATTTAGAGAAAAAATAAACATATAAAACATTTTAATAACAAGGATATACCTTATCAGAAGAATTCTAAAAAATCGATATATTTAAGTTTAAAAATAAAAACTACCCTTTTAAGGATAGATTTACTTACTTTCTAAAATGCAACAAACTAGGAGTTTTTTTAACTATCTGATAAAATTAATAAACGTAATGAATAATAGGTGATTGGTTCATGAAATGTATTATTTTGGCCAACGGTGACTATGGTAATATTGATTCCTATAAATGGTTGCTAAAAGAAGCGGATATTATTCTTTGTGCCGATGGTGGTGCTAATTATGCCCACAAAATGGGTATTATTCCTGCTTATATAGTGGGAGATATGGATTCAATCTTTCCCCCGGTAGTAGATTATTATAAGGAGCAAGGAGTCGAATTTCGAAGATATCCGCAGCGCAAAGACTTTACTGACACCCAACTAATACTTGCTCTGGCTGAAGAACTAAATGCCGATGAAATAGTATTTCTGGGCTCATTGGGAAAAAGGCTGGATCATACTCTTTCGAACCTTTACTGTGGGGGTGAACTAGCCCTAAAGGGAAGAAAAGTATGGCATTACACCGCTAATTACTCAGCTTATTTAGTCAACCAGGAAATTACTATTAGTGGAGAGGTTGGCGATATAGTTTCAGTATTGGCCCTGACTGATGAGGCCAAAGGGGTATATGAAGAAGGTTTTGAATATCCCCTGCAAAATGTTATTCTAAAAAAATGGAACCCTTATGCCATATCAAATGTACTGGCAGAAAATGAAGGAGTAATAAAGGTCCGGGAGGGGCTCTTGCTGGTAATTCATTATCACGGGACGTAAAAAATATATCATGGGGATACCCTGAAGGGCACACGCGGTCTTTTTGATATATTCCTGTTAATGAGAAACCCGTATAGTCCCGGCTATGGGGATTAATTAAGAATTAAAAATTCATATAAGCCTATTGTTTGGAGGATATAAATTGAATCTTGCGTTTTTATCAGGAGTTATCGCCAGTCCCTGGGACATAATCCGCAGCTTAATAGATATAGGAATTGTGGCCTATGTATTCTACCGTGTTTTGGGCTTAATCAAAGGAACCCGGGCGGAACAGCTTCTTAAAGGCCTGGTTCTTTTGGTGGTTTTCACAGTTGTGGCCAGTTATCTAAAGCTTGACATGGTCAACTGGCTGATGGAGAAACTGTGGATTCTATTTGCTATTACTATTCCTATCGTTTTCCAACCGGAAATCAGACGTTTCCTGGAACAACTGGGCCGGGGTAGTTTCTTTGTCCCCCGTCGTTTTTTATCCAAGATGGAAGATTATGAGAGTATTATTACCGAAGTCAGTACTGCTGCCAAAGTTCTTTCCCGCAACCGGGTAGGAGCGCTTGTAGTTCTAACCCGACGTACGGGCATTGCCGAATATCTGGAGAGTGGCGTCAAAATGGACTCCCTGGTTTCATCTGCTTTGTTGATTAACCTTTTTGTTCCCAATACCCCTCTCCATGACGGGGCAGTGGTAATTAATGAAGGGCGCATTGATAGGGCAGCATGTTTTCTTCCCCTTAGTGATAATCCTAATTTAGATCCGCAAAT
>CAZAZH010000084.1:0-3942 GCA_964489585.1 uncultured Syntrophomonas sp. | reverse complement strand
CTATGGATATATATAGGCAATCAAGGCGGAACCAGCACCCGTCAGGACACTGTAACAGCTAATTTGCAATACCTTAACCTGGGTGAAGGCTTAAGTATAGAGAAAGCACCAAAAACAATTAGTGTTAAATTGTGGGGTGCATACAATGAACGAGGGACTATTAGTGCCTATGTTGACCTGGCCGGTCTTAAACCGGGTACCTATCGTTTACCAGTCAAATTGGAAGCAGTCCGGGGCGCCATGTTTACCCGGGCGAATCCTAAAGAGGTAGAAGTGGTTCTAACCCGCCTGCAAGAACAGGAATTACGGGTAGATTACCAGATTACTACTAATCCTCCGCCCGGTTACGAATTATTAGATTTAGTAACTACTCCCGATAAGTGTATTATCAGTGGGGAGGTCAGTGTATTAAGTCAGGTGAATCGAATAGTTTGCCCGGTAAATTTGGGTAATGTCAGGGGCGTACAATCTTATCGCTTGCGGTTGCAGGCTTATGATGCTGGTGGGAATGAAATTAGAGAAGGACTGCGTATAATTCCGGATACAGTTCTGGTACATGCGGTGGTAAGCCCTAAAACGTATAGCAAATCACTGGATGTAAAACCGATATTAAAGGGAAATGTGGCCGAAGGTTACCGGGTGCGCGAGGTTATAGTAGAGCCGATACAGGTTGGAGTTATTAGTCAGCAGAAAATACCTGATGAGCAAAACCAGATAAATACTGCTGAAATAGATATATCCGATAAAAAACAGTCTTTTAGCCAGGATATTGCAGTACAAACCTTAGAAGGGTTGAAAGTATATCCATCTCGAGTCCTGGTAGAAATCAGTATTGAGAAAATCCCGGCAGAAGAAGGTGACTAAGCCAGTGGTAGTTAGTAATTAATGCAGCAACCAAAGTATTAACCAAAGGTGTTTAAAAAGCATAGTAATATATAAAAAACCGGAGGGTACGGGAATTACCATTTTGATATTATATTAATAAAATCTGGGAGGAGAAAAATAGTGGGAATTCTATTTGGGACTGATGGAGTAAGGGGAATAGCCAATATTGAGCTTACACCGGAATTGGCCTTTGATTTAGGAAGGGCGGGAAGCTATGTATTGGCCAAACAGGAAGCAGGACGCCCCAGGATACTGGTGGGTAAAGATACTCGTATTTCAGGAGATATGCTGGAAGCTGCTCTGCGTGCCGGCATATGCTCAACTGGGGCTGACGTCCTTACTGTAGGTATTATACCAACTCCTGCAGTGGCTTACCTTACCCGTTATTATCAGGCATCGTGCGGTGTAGTAATATCTGCATCTCATAACCCGGTAGCCGATAATGGTATAAAATTCTTCGGTTCCAGTGGCTATAAATTACCTGATGAAGTAGAGACGGAAATTGAGGAGTTGGTACTCTCTGGGACCAGAGAACTTACCAGACCTCGGGGTACTGATGTGGGAAGGGTTTACGAAGTCAAGGAAGCTGAGAACAACTACCTTAAATATCTGATGGAATGCTATAGTCTGGAGGAAGACCTCTATGGTATGCGAGTGGTTATGGATTGTGCCAATGGTGCTGCCTACCATGTGGGGCCGGAACTCTGGCGTCGGCTGGGAGCTCGGGTTATAACCATTAACGATAAACCTAATGGGGTTAACATTAATGACCGCTGTGGATCCACTCATACTGATGGTCTGCTTAAAGCAGTAGTAGAGCATCAAGCTGATCTGGGCATAGCTTATGATGGGGATGCTGACCGCTGTTTAATTGTTGATGAAAGAGGCAACGAGCTAGATGGTGACTATATAATGCTCATTTGTGCTTTAGATGCTTACCGTTGGGGGAAACTTTCACCCCCCAGTGTTGTAGCTACGGTGATGAGTAACATTGGATTGGACATTGCTCTGCGGCGGGAAAATATAACTATTGAGAGCTGTAAAGTGGGGGACCGCTATGTACTAGAAAAGATGCAGGAAACCGGTTCCCTGCTGGGGGGAGAACAATCCGGGCATATAATATTTTCCCGCTACGCTACTACCGGAGATGGTCTGTTAACCTCAATTAAGGTAGCAGAAATTATGAAACGCAGCGGTTTGAGTTTATCTGAGTTAGCCCGGGAAATGGAAAAACAACCTCAGTTGCTGGTAAATGTTAGCCTGGAAAATAAAGACGAAATATTGGGCCATGAACTGGTAGTTGCCGCTCTTAAGGAAGCTGAAGAACGTTTAGGAGAATGGGGCAAACTGGTGGTAAGACCCTCTGGTACAGAACCTCTGGTAAGAATAATGGCCCAGGGTCCGGATCGCTACTTGCTGGAGGAAGTAATTAACAGCATCAAGAAAGCTATTGAAAGAGCTCAGGGATTTTAAAGCTTCCCCGCCTGTCAGCTCGGGTGTTCTTAGCGAACTCCCTGTTAATTGAGGATTACATTATCTGGGGTTATTGCTGTAACTTTGGTGATTTGCTTTACATAGAGATCGCTATTACCCTTGCAGGTTTTTAAATAGCTCGTTGTTGCCCATCTATTCGGGGCAACCCGCGGGCGAACACACGAGTTCGCCCCTACAAATTGCGTGCTCCTGTACAGGAAGAGCGTTTTCATTCGCGGTTGCATCTTTCGGACATGGCTGGTTAATAAGATTGTAAAGGCGAAGTCCAGGCTATGTTTGCTCCGGGGACTGCTCAACATCAGATTTAACACCCAGCACAGCACTTACAACTGCAATAACCTTATCTGCTTCAAAAGGTTTAAGGATATAATGCTTAGCTCCATTTTGAATGGCAGCAATAACCATGTTCTTCTGATCAATGGCACTGACCATTATTATCCTGGCCTGGGGATAATCGGTTATTATCTTTTTGACTGCTTGCACTCCGTCCAATAGGGGCATGGTAATATCCATAGTGACCAAATCAGGTGTATTTTTTGCATATTCGTTATAAGCCTGCATGCCATTTTCAGCTTCGGCTATAATCTCATGGCCTGCCCTGGTCAATATGGTTTTCAGGTTGCGCCTGACAATACTTGAATCATCAACTATTAGTATCCTCGCCATACCTAACCTCCTCACTAAGAAATTATATAGTACCTGGTGTTTTTTCTTGAGTCATCAGGCTGACACTTAATTTTCCGGATGCAAACACCATGTCACATGTCCATATATCAGCATTCAGGTATTTTATAGCGGTTCGCTCGGAAGAAAGTGTCACCGGTGCTTCCAGCATAACCAGTTCTTGTATTTCCGGAAAGTGTTTTATTGAATTGCCCAGTATAATATTGGCACACTCCGCTAAAACATCCTCAACGTAAGAATCTTCCGTTCCAGTTTCCAATTCATCGATAATCATCTTATGTACCAACTTATTCCCCAGTCCTTCGTCTATACTAAGTATAAAGTAGCTTCGTATTATCCCCTTTATAGTGGTGAAAGCCGTAGTCTTATACAGTTTTAGTCTTTTTTTCTTCTTTACCTCTGAACAATGCAGCAGGTTTTCACCTATTTCTCGGCTAAAATATTCCTCTACCGTGTGTAAAAGTGGATTTATCATATCGTTAATTGATATGCTGGGTAATTGGTTACTTTTCAGGTGGGGCAGATGAAATGTAAAAACGGTTCCCATTCCCACTTGACTGAAAATCTCTACACTCCCGCCGAGTTTATCCA
The DNA here is from genome assembly GCA_964489585.1 of uncultured Syntrophomonas sp. Classification (GTDB taxonomy): domain Bacteria; phylum Bacillota; class Syntrophomonadia; order Syntrophomonadales; family Syntrophomonadaceae; genus UBA4844. Next base: position 288 of record CAZAZH010000084.1, on the reverse strand, counting down.
GTTCTTCTTTTACCGCTGCCAGGCCTATACCCCGCCCGGAAATATCGGTAATCTCGTCCTTTACTGAAAGGTTATCAGTGAAAATCAACTGCAGGGCATCCTGCGGGATAAGTCCTGCAACTGTTTCCTGGTCACATATGCCTTCCTCCAGAGCCCGTTTTTTGAGATATTCTACATCTATCCCTCGCCCATCATCTGAAATTATTACCGCAATACTATCATCATTCTGCAAAATTTCACAACTAATAGTACCGTATTCGTCCTTACCACTAGCTATTCTTTCTTCTG
>CAZAZH010000083.1:0-8448 GCA_964489585.1 uncultured Syntrophomonas sp. | reverse complement strand
ACAATTCTCGTACCATTGGTGCAGACGACAGGGAAATTGGGGAAAAGATAAAAGACTTATATGCATCTTTTTGCCACGGCACCATCGTTGTTACCGATATAAAAACCGCCGAGATGACCAAGGTGGTAGAGAACACCTATAGAGACATCAACATTGCCTTTGCCAATGAATTGGCCATGATGTGCCGCCGGGACAACATTGATGTTTACGAGGTGATCAAGACCTGCAATATGCACCCCCGGGTCAATATTCTGCAACCTGGGCCAGGGGTGGGAGGGCACTGCATACCAGTTGACCCATGGTTTCTGGTCGGAGACTATCCCGGAATTGCCAGCTTGACATACCAGGCGCGTAAGATCAATGATTCTATGCCGGCGTTCACCTTGGGTCGAATCTCAGCCATCATGAAAGAAACGGGTATAGCAGATGTTGCAAAAGTAGGTTTGTACGGACTCGCTTACAAGGAGGACGTGGACGATATCCGGGAGAGCCCTACTCTGCAGATACTTAAGTCTATGGAACAGCATTTGGCTTCCGGCGTCAAAGTCTATGATCCAGTAGTCAGGCAAACGGATTTGGTGCCAGGGCAATACGGGGATTTTGAGGAGTTCCTGGATGCTATCGATTTGCTGGTAATAATGGTCGGGCATAGCCATATCAAGGACAACCTCGATAAAATAAAGGAAAAAATAATTCTTGATACCCGGAATGTCAGTGGTCTTGAAAACGCATATAAGTTGTAGATAGGACGAGAGAATAGTAGGATATTGGAATTGTATAATGCAATCAAAACAGTAGCCTTAGAGAACTACAATAATAGATACCGTTTATACCGATTGGCAGCCTATGAATTGAAGGCACAAAACAGCGGTACTTTTTTCGGTTTCCTATGGAATATTTTAAATCCAGCTCTACAAATATTTGTGTACTGGTTTGTGTTTTCATATGCTCTTAAAATTGCTGATCCCCCTGGAGGATATCCCTATTTATTATGGATGATTGTTGGGATTATTCCGTGGTTTTTCCTAAACAGTGCCATGATGTCATCTACAATGTCTATTTATAACTTTAGTCATGTTTTAAAAAATACGCCTTTTCCGCTATCTGTTGTTCCAATTAAAACCGTGCTTTCAAATCTAATGGGACACTTTTGGGCTATGTTGGTAGTAATAGTAATTTATTTATCTTATGGATTTATACCTTCAACTAGTTTCTTTGCCATTTTCTACTATGGGTTTTGTTCCTTTATGTTCTTGACAGGATTTGCGTTAACTGCCTCAGCAGTTACCGTCGTGTTTAAGGATTTTCAAAAAATTATGTCATCCTTATTAAGATTGCTCTTTTATATTACCCCTATATTATGGTCGCCACATGCGTTGCCGCAAAGAATACAATTCATTCTAAATTTAAATCCTCTGGCTTATATCATAGACGGCTATCGTGCCAGTATATTAAGCGGATATGTTTTTTCATTTACTTGGACTCAAGGAGTTTATTTCTGGGTTTTTACCCTAGTACTTTTAATATTTGGGTGCAATATTCATATGAGGTTGAGAAAGAATTTTATCGATCTAATTTAAGGAGTATAGATCATGAATAATCAATTTGCCGTCAAGTGTACTAGTTTATACAAAAAATATCCATTGTATAATAAGGACTTGCAGAGAATTAAAGGATTATTCCTTCCTACGCATTATTCTAACGAATATAATGCGTTATCGGATATCAACCTTACTTTTGCAAATCAAGAAATAGTCGGAATAATAGGCCTAAATGGCTCTGGGAAGTCAACCCTGGCCAAGATTATTGCTGGTATCACTTACCCCTCAGAGGGGATAGTACAAGTTAATGGTGAGGTAAACATGCTGGCCGCCAACGCTGGTATGCTAAATGATCTAACTGGTATAGAAAATATAAAATACAAGTGCCTATTATTGGGCTTTAATTCTAAATATATAGCCGCAATTCAAGATGAAATAATTGAGTTTGCAGATATCGGAATTTACATTAATCAACCAGTTCGCACCTATTCCAGTGGAATGCGGTCCCGCTTAGGATTTGCCATCTCTGTTCATGTAAATCCAGACATTCTTATAATTGATGAAGCGTTGGCAGTTGGGGACAACAGCTTTACCGACAAATGCCTCGCTAAGATGAATCAATTTCAACATATGGGTAAAACCATTATATATATTAGCCATTCGGTCAACCAAATACAGAGTTTTTGCAGCCAAGTAGTGTGGTTACATAAAGGAAAAGTGTTGGGAAATTGTAAACCGGAAGACATTATTAAGCCATACTGTGGTTTTGCCAGGGAGTACAATGCAATGACGACTGGAGAACGCTTTCAATTTGAACCATCACTGGAAAATTACCAAGCAAGATACCTCTAATTATTTAAATTAAAGGAATAGTCTCTGATGAACATTATCAAAACAAATATAAAAAGTCTCGAAATCGAAGGTTATGCAGGGGATTATATTTTTGAGGAAATTTCCAAAAGAAATTGGTTTTATGAAGCGGAAATTCTTGAAAAGTGGTCTCCAATATTTAAAGATGCGAGAATTGCATTGGATATAGGCGCTAATATTGGGAACCATTCCATCTATTGGGCTACTGAAATGCAGTTCGATGCAATTTACTCCTTTGAACCCTTACCAGCCAACTATGAACGGCTAGTTAACAATGTGGCAAGCAATGGATTATCTAATGTCATTCCCATTAATAAAGCGATCAGTGATCAACCTGGGACGGTCATTGTAGACAAATATGATGAAAAGAATCTTGGTGGAACTAGTTTCATAAAAACAGAAATAAACAGTAGCCAAGTAGTCCAAGCCATGAGTGTTGATGAATTTGTAGCTGAAAATCAAATAGACACAATTGACTTTGTAAAGGTAGATACGGAAGGAAATGAAGTTAATGCCCTATTGGGTATGAATAAAACAGTTAAGACTTTTAATCCTGCAATCTGGGTTGAGGTTAGTTATCAATCGTATGCAAAAGTCATGGAGATTTTAGCAAGTGAAAACTATGTCTTGGTTGATTGCGAAGGCTTTAATCTGCTTTTTTTACATCCAACAAAATACCGTGAGATAAAAACCATTGGACAGCCCAAATTAATGGATTCAATGTTTAAATACCTTGAAAAAACCAATCTTTACTATGGTCATTATCTAACTGCAAAGGAGTGGCTTGCCAACAAGGACTCTGCCCTTAATATACTTAAGTTATCAAATGAAAACCTGAAGGAAAAATATTCGGCTGTTTTAGGGCAATACCAAGAATCAAAAGAAGGCCAGTTAAAATCACAGTTGGCTGATGCTAAAAACGAGATCGAAGAATTAAGGAATGCCCACAATGATTTTATCAATGTTTTACAAAATATTACGAATGACTTTTCGAGAGAGAAAGAGTTACTTGAGAAAATAAAGAAGCAAATGATGAGCCTGCAAACTCAAAATACTTATTTGAAACAGGAGAATGAAGAATATCGTAGGAAATTAAGCAAGATTACGGATACCTGGTACGGACAGTATGCTGTGAGGATATATAAAATCCTTAAAGAATTTATAAACAGGTTAAAACACTAAAAGAATTAAGGAGTTACAAATGCCAGTCACTATTGATGAAATTGACTCGAGAATTAGAGAATTAGTAAAGCATAGGCAAGAAATAGCTGCACTTGTAAAAAGACATGGCGGCACAATCGATGAGACAAACTTTGGAGATACATCTCTACGAGATTATGTGTTAAGTAAAGAGCAACTTAAAGCCTTAAAAGTGGCCGTTATTATGGACCAGTTTTCATTGGATAGTTATTCCCCTGAGTGCAATCTCCTTGAGCTTACCCCTGACCACTGGTTGGAGGAAATTAATTCGTTTGTGCCTGATTTGATATTCATTGAATCAGCATGGCAGGGCAAAGAAGGTCTCTGGTATCGCAAAATTGCCAACTTTTCAAAAGAATACTATGAAATGACCAGTTACTGCCACTCGAAAAATATCCCTGTTGTCTTTTGGAACAAGGAGGATCCTGTTTATACTGATACATTTATGGCTGCAGCCCGTATGGCGGATTTCGTATTTACGACCGATATTGATTGCATCAAAAGATATAAGACAGAATTAGGACACAATTTTGTGTATCACTTGCATTTCGCTGCCCAACCTAGAATACATAACCCGATAGAAAAATTTGATCGTAAGGACAAATTCTGTTTTGCCGGAGCATATTATCATCGCTATCAGAATCGATCAAAAATCTTTGACCTCTTTTCTGAGATCTTCACAGAAACCAAAGGATTGGATATTTTTGATCGTAATTATGGAAACGCTCGGCCTGAACACGCATTTCCTAAACATTATAATCGTTGTATTTTAGGCAATCTTGATCCGAGTGAAATTGACAAAGCGTATAAAGCTTACAACTATGGTGTCAACATGAATTCAATCGACCAATCTCAAACGATGTTTGCCAGGCGCGTCTTTGAACTGCTAGCCTCCAATACGGTTACGGTCGGAAACTACTCGAGAGGGCAAAAGAATTATTTTGGGGATCTGACTATATGTACCGAAGACCCTATTACCCTCAACAACGAATTGGAGAAGTATTGTCATGGTGGGACCATATTTAAGAAATACAGATTGTTGGGTTTAAGGAAAGTACTCAGTGAGCACCTTTATGAAGATCGCTTGGGTTATGTAGTAGAAAAAGTATTTAGAAAGGAACTTAAACCGAAGTTACCTTTGATTACCGTAGTGGCCCATGCGAATGCGGAAGCGGAGATTGGCCGCATCTTGACCAACTACGAACGACAGACTTATCAAAATAAATATCTTATCCTGGTAACTGATATACAATATTCTCCCAAGCGCCGGGATATTCGGATTATTTCAGTAAATGATGCAAAGAAAGAAAAGGTAATTTCAGTTGCAACTGGTTATGTTGCAGCTTTTCATTTACAAGACTATTACGGTGCAAATTATCTTTTGGATTTGGCTCTAACAACCAGGTACGGTAATTTCAATTCCATCGGCAAAACCAGTTACTATAGTGTTATCGATGGGCAGACAAGATTGTCATCGGATGAGACCTATAAAAATGTGCCCTTACTAAAAGCGCGCAGATCTATCGCAAAAACTGAAATGCTTAAAGAATTGTCACTTTATACTTATGCCTTGGCTGAATATGAAATTGATCATGAAGACATGTTTTCTGTGGATGAGTTTAATTATTGTGAGAATTGCCTGAATATTTGTAGAGAAGTGGATGATTTAAAAATAGCTGATCAGGGCATAACACTGAAAAATATTGAAATGCTGGCTGAACAAATCGAGCCCCGTACTGCAGATGTTAATTCTCTGATTCTTGATGCAACGATCATATCGTCGTTAATATCCTCAAAACAACATGAAGCGGTCAACTTTGTTTTGTCAAACGATAAGCTTACCATCCAGAGTAGTCTAGGTGATGATCAACACCAGTATTTCTACTTGGAAAAATTATTTGAGCTACATGAATTCAAAGAGAATGGGAAACTTCCGGTAATACTCAACGGTTCCGGCGATCTTGATTTAACCTGCGTTTGCGTTTTCTATGATCTGGAACAGAGAAAAATATTGCCGGTTTTCACTGGGATTAATACCCTCTCAAGTTTAGAAATTCCTGACCAGGCGTTCTTTTTCAAGCTCGGATTCAGGCCAAAGGGTAAAGGTGACTACACCATTTATCGGATCACTATTGGAGAGGGCAATGCTGAGAACGAGAGGGGTTGCTTTTTATCGCGGTCTAACGTTCTAGTCCTATCTAACCAATATCCAGCACCTAATGAATTATATCGTAACATGTTTGTTCACAAGCGTATGACTAGTTACAAAGAAGAAGGCCATGTATTTGACATCATGAAAATTAATATTTATGCCCAGAATTCTTTTAAGGAATTTGAAGGCATAAACGTTGTAGAAGGGCAAGGGGATGTTCTAAACGATATACTTGATCATGGTATTATAGATACCGTATGTGTACATTTTCTTGATAGTCTAATGTGGAGTGTGCTTAAAAACTATACTAACCGGATTAAAATCATCAGCTGGATGCATGGTTCGGAGAGTCAACCATGGTGGAGAAGGGAATTTAATTATAATAATAAGGAAGAAACTGAGAAGGCAAAGAAAGAATCCGACGAAAGGATGGAATTCTGGAAAGGAATTTTTTTGAACATCGGCAAATACAATATGCATTTCGTATTTGTCTCCCAATATTTTGCTAATGAGGTTTTTGAAGATCATAAGATAGAGTTGCCCCCTAGCGCTTATACGGTAATTCATAATTGTATTGATACGGATATGTTTGTGTATCGTGTTAAGAATATTGAACAGCGAAAAAAGATACTCTCTATCCGGCCATATGCAAGTAACAAATATGCCAACGACCTAACGACCAAGTGTATTCTTGAGCTATCCAAAAGAAAATATTTCAGTGATTTGGAATTTCTTTTGATAGGAAATGGTAGTTTGTTTGATTCAACAGTCAAACCTTTGAAGAAGTTTAAAAATGTCACGTTAAGAAAAACCTTTTTAAGACAAGATGAAATTGCAGGATTGTACAAACAGTATGGTGTGTTTTTAACGCCGACAAGGTGGGATTCACAAGGGGTATCACGCGATGAAGCGATGTCGTGTGGATTAGTTCCTGTAACTAATGCGGTTACTGCTATACCGGAATTCGTAGATAATAACTGCGGTGTCCTTGCCCGCGCAGAGGATTATATGGATATGGCTACAGGCATAGAGAAGTTATATTGGGAACCGGATTATTTTCTTGAACTATCCAGAAACGCAGCAACACGAGTACGAGGTCAAAGCGCAAGAGAATATACAATTCATAAGGAACTGAATTTAATCGATAATCTGAAGGTAGCGGTAAATATTTTTGGAAGTTGTGTTTCTAGGGATACGGTTAGGAATGAAACAAAGAAATGAATAAATCTATTAAAAAATATATGACCGTATTAACCATATTAATTTTAAGTGGTGTATTTTGTAGTATTGCCTACAGCCGATTAGATAATAGTCTTGATAACTATTTTGGGCTGACTCTAAAACAGTTTAATTGTGATATGGATTTTTTAAATGACGAACAGCAAATACAGTTAGCTAATGATATTTTTAAAGGACAACTGGTTGTCAGCCCTTCATTTCAGAATAATAGTCCTTCTTATTCTCTAAAAACATTAGACTGGAATATTCAATACAGTGATTCACCGAATACCTTCCAGCTGTATCTTCAATCGTTAAATTGTATTAAATATTTAGCCAAGGGATACGAACTTAGTGGTAACACGAAATATCTAGATTTAGGCAAAGCCTTTGTTTATAGCTGGACTGAATACGATGCTAACAAAACCATTTCCGAGAATAACCCTTTTACTTGGTACGATCATGGGACCGCTTTGCGTGCAGACAATTTAATATATTTAGCATTGGTATGCGAAAAAGCACAATATTTGGATCAAAAATTTATTGAAGTAATTCAAAATCTCATTGAAGCACATGGTGAGTGCCTGAGCAATAATACTTATTATACCAAAAATCATAACCATGGAATTTTTCAGGATCAAGCCCTAATATACATTGCCTATTTCTTAAATGACGAGAAGAAGGACTCCTATCTTTCATTAGCTAAAGAGAGACTTGAAAAACAAAAGCAATATGCATTTAATTCCGAACTGGTTCATGTAGAAAACTCTCCCGGTTATCAAGTTGGAGTTCTAAATATATTTAGGAACATTTCAGAGTTCCTCTTGCAGTTTAATGATCCCTTTGGTAAAGAGTTATTCGATGATGTTGCACAATCAGCTGAGTTTATGGCGTGGGTAACGAAACCAAATGGGCTTACTGCTGAGATAGGAGATACAAATGGCGCGTTGAATATTGAAACGAACATTGATACAGGGTTATCTTCCTTCGGAAATGCCCATCTAACTTATGCAGCCACACAAGGTACAGAGGGAATGGCACCCCGGGAAAATTGCGTTATATACCCTCAATCAGGATATTTTATGGCTAGAGAGCATTGGAATCGAGAAGATTTTAATCTATCAACTTGGTCAGTTTTCAAAGCTGGTTACAGCTCGAAAACACACAAACATGCCGATGACCTTTCGATCATGCTTTATTCTAAAGGACACGATATATTTGTGGATCCTGGTTGGTATAACTATATTACTGGTAATAAATATAGAGACTATTTTGTATCATCGCGAGCTCATAACTCTATAATCGTAGATGGGAGAACTTATTCGGCTACGGAAGAAAATAGCGAAAAAACTGGGATATTGGATTATAGAATAGGTGATGATTACAATTATGCTTTGGGATTCAATGATATGTTAAAATGTACCCATAGTGTTGGACACAGATTTTAGAAACTAAGATAAAATGAAG
>CAZAZH010000082.1:6092-8524 GCA_964489585.1 uncultured Syntrophomonas sp. | reverse complement strand
CACACGCGGTCCTTTTGATATATTTTCTAACACTTAAGTGTTGGCCAAATACCATTAACCTGAGTAAAGACTGGACTAAGTACCAGGTTCCATCCTGGTTTTTACTACCGGTTGTCCCTTAAATCTCAGGTCTACATAATCTAGATTATCATTTCCTTTAGACTGCATATCGCTCTCAACCTTAAGCATCTGTTTAAAAAATGCAATCTTTTCCTCTAAACGCTCATTATTGCCCCACCTGAATTCTGTACCCTGACAGGTATAGAGTAGGATTTCTCCGCTTTTATTCTGGTAATGAAATTGAGAAATTTCTTTACGCTCATTTGTACTCAGTTTAGTCCATATCTGCCTGGCCAATTTAACCCCAGCTTCATCTACAGCCTGTCCCAGATTTATACGGTCGGGCATTTTGTCCATGGTTATTATCGGGTAATTAACCAGAGAAAAATGACTAAGCTTATCTATACATATACCCTCATTATCCACACAAAGTAGGGCACCCTGATAAGGAATGAGTGCCCATATTTTTCTTTCTTTAACCTGAATTTCTACCTGTCTGGGCAGGTGCCTTACAACCATACTGCTCTTAATAAGAGGATGAATGGCGATAGCCTGGCTGCAAAGTCTTTCATTAATGGTAAAGATGTTCATTCCTGGAGAAAGCCCTGATATCTTAATTATATCGTTTTCGGATACATTGTTAGAACCACTTACATAAATGTTATCAATAGCAAAGAAAGAACTATGTAGAAAAAGATAGGCGCAAATCAGAATGAGCAAAATAAATACGAAGATAACAAAAATTTTATGAGATTTACCCTGACTCATAATACTCTCCTATAACAAGGACTGTGATGATTATAGCAGAATTCTACATTAAAATCATTATTAAAAATTATTATGAGTCTAACGTATAAAAGCTTGGGGACCGAAGGTTCTACGCCTTCAGTCCTTTCTTTATCTCTGCCCCTAACCCCTGTAACTTAGTATCAAAATTTTCGTAACCCCGATAAATATGTTTTACCTGAGTTATGGTAGTTTCGCCTTCAGACAATAATCCTGCCAGCACCAGAGCAGCGCCGGCCCGCAAATCAGTTGCCTCCACCAAAGTGCCTTCCAATTGTTTTTTCCCTTTGATTATGGCCACCCGGCCTTCAGTTTTAATATCGGCACTCATACGCCTGAGTTCCTGTACATGCATAAAGCGATTTTCGAAAATAGTCTCTACTACTATACTGGTTCCCGGTATAGTTGATAAAAGCGCCATCATTTGAGGCTGCATATCAGTAGGGAATCCTGGATAAGGCATAGTTTTTATATCAGTTGGTTTCATATTATTAGTTCCTATAACGCGAATACCAGAATTCCAGGGACTAATTTCTGCCCCAACTTCGCGCAGTTTTGCTATCAGAGGCTGTATGTGTTCAACCACCACATTCTCAATATGAACATCGCCCCGGGTAATAGCTGTAGCAACCATAAAAGTTCCGGCTTCAATTCGGTCTGGTATAACCTTATGTTCTACCCCTCCCAATTTACTTACACCCTCAATCCTGATGGTATCCAGACCAGCCCCTCTTACTTTAGCCCCCATACGGTTAAGAAAATTTTGTAAATCTACTATCTCTGGTTCCCGAGCAGCATTCCTGATAATAGTAGTACCCGGAGCCATAGTTGCTGCCATCATGATATTTTCAGTTGCACCTACACTGGGAAAGTCCAGTAGAATTTCCTTGCCGTTTACGGCTACACCCTTTCCCTCCATAAAGCCATATTCATCTTTAATTTCATAGCCCAGGTTTAAAAAACCTTTGATATGAAGATCCATTGGCCTGCTACCTATAGCACAGCCTCCGGGATGGGCAACTCTTGCCTGGTTAAATCTTGCCAGTAGGGCTCCCATTACTAGATTAGATGCCCTCATTTTACGAGAAATGTGTTCAGGAACTTCTACTGAATCTATTGTACGGCTATCTATTATAAGTATATCTTTATCCCTTCTTACTTTAGCACCCAGTATCCTTAGCACTTCTGACATAACATTTATATCTTCCAGGTCAGGTACTCCAGATAGGATTACCTCCTCTGAAGATAGCAGACTGGCTGCCATTATAGGAAGGGTAGCGTTTTTGGATCCACTTATCTTTACTTGCCCTTTAAGAGGTTTCTTTCCTCTTACCATCAAGGTCTCCAAGTAAACACCTCCGCCAGGTTTAAGCTTGCAGTTCATTTTGATTTAGTTTTTGAAATATAGATAACCCCAGTTTCCATATATCACCTGCGCCCATAGTAATTAGAAGATCATTATCTCTAATGGAATTAAGGATAAATTCCTCTATCGCAGGAAAAGAAGACAAATATTCTGCATTACATCCCACATTTATTGCCGCTTCATAAACCATCTGACCACTAACCCCGGGTATAGGTTTTTC
>CAZAZH010000082.1:0-5992 GCA_964489585.1 uncultured Syntrophomonas sp. | reverse complement strand
CATTTATTGCCGCTTCATAAACCATCTGACCACTAACCCCGGGTATAGGTTTTTCGCCTGCCGAGTATATATCAGTAATTATCACCTTATCAACCCCAGCAAAAGCTGCCCCTAATTGTGTGCCCAGCATTTTAGTACGGGAATAACGATGGGGCTGAAAAATGGCAATAATTCTACCTTCGGGATGATAATTACGTGCCGCTTCCAGACAAGCCTTAATTTCAGTAGGGTGATGAGCATAATCATCAACAATATTAATATCCCCGAACTGCCCTATATGTTCAAATCGCCGCTTAGGTCCCTTAAAATCACTTAAAAGCATGGCTGCAGTTGTAAAGTCGAGACCAATTTCATGGACCGTAGCCATAGTTGCCAGAGCGTTAAGAGAGTTATGTTTTCCAGGTAGCGATAGAATTACCTCACCTAAATAAAGGCCTTTATGATAAACGGAAAACTTTGAGCCTTTTCCTGCAACCTGCCAATCCTGCATATAATAATCACAGTCAGCTTTTTCACCGTAAGTTATAACTTTACTTTGGGTATGTGCTTTAATTTCTGCCACCGAGGTATCACCGTTATAAAGCAAGGCAAAACCATTTGGCTTTACTTCATCAATAAATAGTTTAAAAGCTTTTTGTATATTCTCCAGGGATTTGTAATAATCTAAATGGTCATCTTCTATGTTAGTAACAACAGCTATATAAGGACTGAGATCCAAAAAGGAAGCATCACTTTCATCAGCTTCGATTATGGAGAATTCTCCCTGACCCAGTTTGGCTCCCAGACCATTGCCCTGCATCTCTCCGCCTAATATGAAAGTAGGATCCAGGCCATAGTTTTCTAACACAGTATATAGCATTGAGGTGGTTGTGGTTTTCCCGTGTGCACCTGCAACGGCAATAGCTTTGCCGTCATTTACGATATTAGCCAGCATTTGTCCCCGCTTAAGAACAGGAATATTTTTTTCCTGAGCCCATTTTATTTCGACATTATCCTGGGGAATAGCTGAAGAAATGACCAGCAAATCAACTCCTTCCTTAAGGTTAGAGGAAGAATGACCCTGGTATACTTCGATCCCTATTTCCTGGAGCTTCCTAGTTATGCTATTACTCTGTAAATCAGAACCGCTGACCTGGTGTCCCTGTTCTACCAATACTTTGGCTATATTGCTCATACCGGCACCAGCAATTCCCACCATGTGAATCCATTGCTTCGATTTGGTAGTCATCTCCTCATCTCCTTCTATAAATGTGTTTATAGTACACTGTATAGTATGCACAATTAACAAAAGTGGTTACATAACTATGACTTGTCCAGTAACAGGGCCATTTATCTTCGAATTTCAAGGGTAAATTACTTCTTTGTTTGCGGCAGAATAATGTCGACAATATCTATTAACGCATTAGGACGGGCTTGTTGCTTCATATTGTTGCTCATTTGTTTAAGCCTTTGCGGGTCAAACATTAATTCACTTAGCCTCTGATAAAGAGTATCCCCATCAAGAAACTCGTCAATAACCATAGTTGCCGCCTTTTTTTGCAATAGAGCCCGAGCATTCATTTCCTGATGATTCTCAGCAGCGTAGGGATAGGGTATAAGTATTGCCGGTAACCCCATAACTGCTAGTTCAGATAAAGTACTGGCTCCCGCCCGGCAGACGGCCAAATCTGATACTACCAGAGCCTCATTCATGTTGTTCATATAAGGGGATATGATTAGATTACACTTCATTTTATGCAGGTTGACCTTATCAGCTAAATTATTCTTTATCTCCTCATAGCCATTTTCACCGGTTAGCCAAATAATTTGTATATCTTCATTTTGCAACCGGGGTAGAGCATCAACCATGGCTTGATTTATACTCATAGCTCCTCGGCTTCCGCCAAAAACCAGCAAGGTAAACTTACCCTCTTTAAGGCCTAGTTTCTGCCTTGCCTCTCCTGCATCAACATTAAGGATGTCTTGTCTAACCGGCAACCCGGTGAGCTTAATTACTTTAGCATTAAGATGTTTTTCGGCCTCAGGAAAAGTAAGCATAACACAATCAACCCTCCGGGCCAGGTTGCGATTAGCCAGACCGGGGAGGGCATTTTGTTCATGTATGTAAGTTTTACAATCTAAAAATGTTGCGGCCAGGACTACGGGGAATGATACATACCCACCAGTACCTATAACTATATCTGGCCTATAATTTCGAACTACTTCCCAACCCTGAAAAAAGCTCCGGGGCATTCTGGTAAGGGATTTGGTAGCTTTGATTAGCGAGGAACGGTTTATTCCGGTGATATCAATAGTTTTAAAATCAAATCCGGCTTGAGGTACAATCTTACTTTCCATACCTTCCCTGGTACCAACATAAAGTATTTGCACCTGGGGTAATCGATCTTTTATTTCTTGGGCAATGGCAATCGCAGGATAGATATGCCCCCCGGTTCCCCCACCACTAACAATAATTTTCATTGCAATTTTCCCTTTCGCATATATCATGGGGACGGTCCTTTTGATATATTTACTTACGTATTAAATTGAACTATACCTGGATATATTCAGCAGTAAACCTACCCCGGCTAAAGTAAATAACAGAGATGAACCGCCATAACTGATAAAGGGCAGAGTTATTCCGGTAACCGGTAATGCCCCACATACTACCCCAATATTAACAAATGCCTGGAACACAATCATTATGGTTATTCCTGCTGCTAGCAAGCTACCAAAGGTATCAGGGGCATTCATAGCAATCTTGAAACCACGCCAGGTAAAAAGGAGAAAAAGGGTGAGAACCAAAATAGCTCCCAAAAAACCTAATTCTTCTCCTAGAATTGCAAAAATAAAATCAGTGTGTTGCTCCGGCAGGTAGAAAAATTTTTGTCTGCTTCTCCCCAACCCCAGACCAAATAGTCCACCTGAACCAAGGGCATATAATGATTGAATAGTTTGATAACCTTGATCTGTGGGGTACTTCCAGGGATTTAAAAAAGCAATAAAGCGCTCTGCCCGGTAAGGTGCAACAATTATAGCCAGAGCAACGGCACCTGCTCCAGCTGCCCCTAATAGACCCAGGTGTAACCATTGAGCCCCTGCTACTAGTAGCATACAGAAAATGGTACCGGCAATAACAAACGACGTTCCCAGGTCGGGTTGCGCCAAAACCAGTGCACAAATAGCGGCCATAATTACCAAATATGGTAATACCCCGTTCTTAAATGATTTTATTTTATCTATATTAATTTCCATAGTTTTAGCCAGGAACATTACTGCGGCCAATTTAACCAGTTCCGAGGGAGTAAAGCTAAGTCCCCCCAACCCCAATGAGCGGGTAGACCCTTTAGCTGCTACCCCCAGTGGAGTCAAAACCAAAAGCAAACAGACTACTGCAATAATCATTAAAGGCAAGGCAAATTCCTTTAACCGTAAGTAATTAATTCGCATTATTACTATCATTACCAGCAAACCTATTAAGGCCCACATGAGTTGACGCTGAAAAAAGAAATACGGGCTTTGATTTTCCACACTGGCAGTTACCGCACTGGAGCTAAAGACCATAATAAGCCCAATGCCTACCAGAGCCAGTGTGGTTATAAAGAGCACAAAATCCGGTGGCCCCTTTTTAAGCCTCAATCCTTACCCTCCTTGCCCTGGCTGCATGGCCTGAACCAATTCGCAAAACAAATCTCCCCGCTGTTCATAACTTTTAAACATATCCCAGCTGGCACAAGCCGGAGACAATAATACCACATCACCGGCAATTGCCAACTGCCTGGCCGTAGCTACGGCTGTGTTAAAATCGTTTACCTCATATATATTCTGAAAACCGGCGTCCATGACTGCCTTCTTTATCTCTTCCCGCGCTTCTCCCACCAGAACCAGTCCCTTTACTTTCTCCTTAATAAATCGGGCAAATTCCTCAAAACTGGAACCTTTGCTGCGGCCACCAGCTATCAGAACAATAGGCTCATTAAAAGATTCCAGAGCTTTAATGGCTGATTCCGGATTGGTGGCCTTGGAATCGTTAACGTAGAGAACACCTTTTACTACCGCCACTTCCTCAATGCGATGACGGACTCCGGTAAAAGTTTTCAAGGTGTCCCGAATAGATTCCACTTTAGCACCGGCAATAGCTGCTACCGCTACTGCACAGAGAATATTTTCTAGATTATGATGCCCGCGCAAGAAGACTTCTTGTATAGAGCATATTGGCATTACTTTATTATCCAAAACAAAATATATCAGGCCATCTTTAATAAATGCCCCTTCGCCTAAAACCCTTTGGCTTGAAAAATAGACAATCCGCGCCGGGCAATCTTTGGCCATTGTTCTAATATGCTGGTCTTCATAATTTAATACGGCATAATCATCTCTTTTTTGGTTGGAAAATATTCTGGATTTAGCCTTAATATAACCCTCCATGCTTTTGTGCCGATCCAGGTGGTCGGGAGTAATGTTTAATAATGCACTTATACGCGGCTTGAAATGACAGGTAGTCTCCAGTTGAAAACTAGAGGCTTCCACTACAATCACGCCTGCTGTCATGCTGTCCACTAGATTGGTGAGAGGAATTCCTATATTGCCTCCGGCTAATGCCAGACAGCCATCAGCAGTTAGAATCGCCTGTAATAAAGAGACTGTAGTAGTCTTACCGTTAGTACCGCTTACGGCATACAAGTCCACGCTATCGGGTTTTAATAAATAAGCCAGTTCCAGTTCCCCTATTATCGGTACTCCACTATTATCCGCCTCAATAAAAGGAGCTATATCCAGGGGTACACCTGGACTGGCTACCAGGAGGTCAAATCTATCCTTACTAACCTGGGGATAACTGCCAGTATAGACTTCTACCCCCAGTATTTTTAATTCTAATAAAATCTCCCCTAATTCATCGTTCGTTTTTCGGTCACAGGCAAACAAAACAGCCTCCCTTTTAGTCAGGGATTTAGCTGCAGCTATTCCGCTCCGGGCTATTCCAACTATTAGAATTCTTTTACCCTTAAATTCCAATATAACTACACTTCCTATCTAATTCCAATACCTTTAAATCCCAGCAGCCCTGCTATAACAAAAAGAAGGGACATTAAAGAAAAAACTTTCATAATTTTGGTCTCTGACCAGCCTTTTAATTCAAAATGATGGTGCAGAGGTGACATAAGAAAAACTCTCTTACCGGTAGTTTGAAATGAAACTACTTGAATGATTACGCTTATAGCCTCAATTACATATACCCCACCAATAATAAGTAAAACAATTTCCGAACGACTGATGGCAGCTACTGCCGCTACTGCTCCTCCCAGAGCCATTGAACCAGTGTCTCCCATAAAAACCCGGGCGGGATAATGGTTAAAAATTAAAAAACCAATACAGGCCCCTGCCAGAGCGCCACAAAACACCGTAAGCTGGTAGTGTGAAGTCATAAGACAAATCAGAGCATAAGCTAGAGCTACAAAAACAGTAACCCCGGAAGCCAGTCCATCCAATCCATCAGTCAGGTTTACAGCATTGGAGGTGGCTATTAGTACCAATATCAGAAATGGGATATATATGTACCCCAAATCGATAACTGCTCCGCTAAACGGAATAATAATTTCTGTACCCCGATGAAAATAATAAACCAGGAGTAATCCAAATAAAAGGCCAATTAATAGCTGCAATAGTATTTTTTCCCGGGCCCGTAAACCGAGAGACCGTTTGAGGACCACTTTAATATAATCATCCCAGAAGCCAACAGCTCCAAAAGCAATCATTACAAACACTGCACTGAGCGATTCCGCACTGCTACCTGCCATGATAAACGTGGCTACCATTACTGCGGTAATGATAATTATGCCTCCCATAGTAGGTGTGCCTGCTTTACTATAGTGCCGTTCAGGTCCTTCTTCTCTTATGTTTTGCCCCACTTTCAGCTTTTGTAAAAATGGTATCATTAAAGGTCCCATAAGAGCAGAAATTACTATAGCTATTAAGGCAGCAATTAATGGATTTATTACATATCCCTGCAATC
>CAZAZH010000081.1:2401-8530 GCA_964489585.1 uncultured Syntrophomonas sp. | reverse complement strand
AAATATTCAATTTTATTTGTAAGATTTATCACCCCGCTCTCTTAAAACCCTTAACCGGTATATTAGCAACCAGAGCGATGGAATCATCCTCATTTTCCAAATCTACCGAAAGGGCTTCTTCATCAATCTCCAGATATTCTCTGATAACCTTAATCAGGTCTTCTTTAAGCTTGTTCAAAAACTCAGGAGATACCGAGGCCCTGTCGTGGACCAGAACCAGGCGCAATCTTTCCCGGGCAACGTCTTTGCTAGATACGTTGTCCTTGGCAAAAAATCTGGTGATAATGTCTAACAAAGCCATACCTCCCCTCCTATCTGGCTAATTTTAGTATTTTTCTAAATCTGTCAACAAAGTTTACATTTTCCTCATCAACAGATAACATAGGAACTTTCTCTCCCATAAGCCGCCGGGCAATACGACGATAGGCTCCACCCGCCCGGGAAGCTGTCTCCATTACCGCAGGTTCTCCCCGATTAGTGGATACTACAATTGATTCGTCTTCAGGTACTACACCCAGCAGTTCTATGGAAAGGATATCCAGGATATCATTTATATCCATCATATCGCCGCGTTTTACCATTTTGCTGCGCAGGCGATTGATAATAAGGCGGGCATTATTAAGGCCGCTGGCTTCCAACATGCCAATGATGCGATCAGCATCCCGTACCGATGAAATTTCGGGGGTGGCAACCACTATAGCATCATCAGCTCCAGCCACCGCATTCTTAAATCCCTGTTCAATTCCGGCCGGGCAGTCTACCAAAATATAATCAAAGTCCTTGCGTAACTCATTGGTCAAGTTCTTCATCTGGTGGGGACTTATTGCTGTCTTATCTTTGGTCTGGGCAGCCGGGAGCAAGAAAAGACCATCAAAGCGTTTGTCCTTAATCAAAGCTTGTTTCAGTTTGCAATTACCGTTTACCACATCGACTATATCGAAAACAATACGGTTTTCCAATCCCATTACCACGTCCAGGTTTCTAAGACCAATATCGGTATCAATCATAACCACCTTTTTGTCTGTCATAGCCAGCGCAGTACCGAGATTGGCTGTGGTTGTAGTCTTGCCCACTCCACCTTTTCCGGAAGTTATGACGATAACTCTACTTTTCATCCCTAATCCTCCAATCATATTTTTAACTTCTCAATCACTACTTTACCGGCTCTAATACGAGCCAGTTCAGGAGTTGAAACTACGATTACCTCCCCATCAGGTGGGCGGGTAATGTGGTTGGCAATCCTCAACTGAGTTGGGCTTAAGCGATAGGCGCTGATTATAGCATTTTCATCGCCAAATGCCCCGGCATGGGCCAGGCCTCTTAAGGAACCCATAACCACTATGTTACCTCCTGCTACCACCTCCGCTCCCGGGTTAATATCACCCAAAATTACCAAATTCCCTTCACAAAACACCTTTTGCCCGGATCTAAGGTGCCTGCAAATAAGGGCGGTATCACTATACCCGGGCATATCACTGAAAGGATTTTCGTCCCCCTCCTCCTCTCTGGGTTGGCTATTAGACCTCAGTTCCCTCAGATGCAGCCCGTGATCCAGTAATATGTCTTCAATTTCTCTGATCTGCTTACTGCTAAGGTGTTTATCACCCATATCCAGGGTGACCAGGGTTCCCAGCGCATAGCTGTCAATTCTTCGCAACTTTTCTTCCAGTTGATTTTTGATTTCAGAAAAAGTGTTGAATGATCTCATGTCAACCCGGATTTCTCCATTAACACTTCTAAGAGCTGCTGACACTGTATACCCTCCAATCTTAACCGCTGCGAAAAGCTTATACCTTGCTTTTCTATTATTGTAATTAATTTCCTGCAATGAAAAAAATAAAATGAGGGGAACTTTCCACTAATCCCCTCATTTTCAGTCGTTTTGCCACCACAAAATTCTATGAACTTTCGCATTTACATTCGACATAAATATTAATTAGACACTGAAGGACATACCCATAGGGCACACAGATGCTCCCTATGGTCGCAATTAAGGTAGCTGATTTTTATGATTGACACTGAATTATTAAACATAAATAGTCAGATTCGAGGAATTGTAGGGGCGAACCCGTGTGTTCGCCCGCGGGTAGGCAATACATTAGCAGGTAGGGGTGAAGGTAACCCGGCAGGCAGACGTATGGGTCTGCGTCTACAGGTTAACGCCTACTCCTCACCCCTTACCCCTTACTCCTTACTTTTCCGTTTACGCTCCAACAGGCGGGAAGTATCAAGAACCGAGGTACCTATTTCCTGTTGCTTTGTACTCCTGTTTGAATCGGCTCCAGGGCTAAAATCAGAAGAAGAAGGCGGTGACAAATCATCCTTAAGGTTGCTACCCGTTTTAAGCGTTTCCCGCTGTTGCTGCACCTGCTCTTTACGCTGCTGCAGGCGCATATAAGTGGGCGATACTGTCTCCAGGGGTTCATTCACCCGGCCACGTAAAGAGGTACGGGCTTTTTCTATATCCACCCGACTTATGCTCAGACGGCGGGCAGCAATGTCCAGGGGCAAAAGACAGGTAGCAATAATTAAAAGCCAGGGCCATAATTCCACGATACCTTTTAATGGCGGCAGGTTATCGGCGAAAGCCTCTTCTGCCCGGGAAATGATACTGCCGCCACCTTTGGCCGCTACCTGCTCTAGAAAAGCATCATCCCGGAAGGTATTATTATACTCCGGAGAGTAGGACAAAGCTGTCCCCCCGCTTACACTGCCCAGCGTCTGGTTCCCTTTTTTTTGCAGCACCTTGATTAAATAGACTCCTGGTTGTTTAACCTTGAAATTACCGGCAAAACTACCTGGGGCTACAGGTTGCAGTTCCAGGTTTTCTGTTTTCAGATCAGGTTTGATAACCGTGGCGGTATATGTTAATGAAGTGGCTGTATAATCATCTACATCCACTTTGATGTAGCCTCTCCCTGCTTCTGTATAGGTTTCCATCCGCAGGCTGCTATCCTGGCTGCGGGGCAGTACCCAGGATAATAAATTTCCCCAAAAATGATTATAGCCCTCCCAGCCTGCCCAATTCGTAGCCCAGCGACCTCCGGCATCACTGGTAAATGCCAGTGACCGGCCTAATCCGTACTGCCAACCCGCTAGCACCGGATCACCCCGGTGACTTTCCAGCATCAGCTGGGCTGAATCCTTTACCGTACTGGCAACATAGCCCTGCAGGTCAGGTAGCGCATTTATACCATGTAAAACTTCACTGCCGGCCACTCTTAATGGGGTAAAATCCTCTTCCACCAGGTAGCTGCGCAGGGCGGTAATAGTTTCCTTGGTAAATATCCGGGGTATACTATAAGCCTCATTGGTAAAATAATATCTTCCCCGACCCCATTCAGCCAGAATCTCCAACAGTTCTGTGTCGGCACCATCCCCCACCGCCACCGTAGACATGGTAATACCCGCCTTTTCCATTTTTCGAGCCAGGAAATAATAGTCCCCGCTAGTAGCCGACTGCCCATCAGTAAGCAAAATAATATGTTTATACTTAGTATCCGCCTTCTTCAGGGAATCATAAGCCAGAGCCAGAGCCGGGTATATACTGGTACCGCCTCCAGCCCGCAGGGTGCCGATATCATCCTGAATGGCAGCCAAATCATCTACCTTACGCATTTTAACCACCCATTTAGCCGCACTATCAAAAGCCAGTACCCCAATTTTGTCCATAGGCCCCAGTACTTCAGTGGCCTGTATTGCCGCCTCCCGGGCCAAATCAATTTTGGCATAACCACCGGCCGATTCCGACATGCTGCCTGACTTATCTATAACCAGTAAAAGTCCCAGGCTGGGAATTTCTTTTTTACCCCGTAAATCCATGTAAACCGGCAATGCTTCTTCCACCGGAGTTTTAAAGTAGCCTCCCGGCCCAAAGCTCTGGTCACCACCTACCATTATCAGTCCCAAACCCAGGTTTTTTACCGCCTGATTGACTGCCTCCATACTATTAGCCTTCACTGCTTCCGCCGGAACATTACACAGGATTACCACCGCATAGCGCTGCAGTTCCTCGATACTGGCAGGAAATTGGTAAGCTGGAATTACCCGATTATCAAGTTCCAGTGAATCCAGAGCCGCACTTATAGAAGACGCCTCTCCGGGTGAACCCTCCACCAGTAAAATCAGGGGCGGTCCCTCAACCAGGGTAAAGGCATGAGCAATATTATTCTCGGCGATAGTGTCTTTTTCAAACTCCGCTATAGCTTCAAAGCTGTGAAAACCGCTTTCCTTAATCATAGCCGCACAGCTAAAAGAGTTTTCTCCCCGGTTAACCTGGGTATTCAGTTCCCCGATTACTTGTCGGTCCTGGTATATGCGTAAAACTACCGGAGTGGCTATATTACTGTCAATTTTTACTTTGACACTAAATTTTTCCCCGGGATAAAGCCTCTGGGGTATAACCATGCTCTCAATGCGGGCTTCAGGCCCGCTTTCTTGATGTAAAGGTAGAACATCTACCCTGACCCCTTTATCAGCCAGTACGGCCGCCTCTTTCATCAAGTCCCCACTATTCTGGTAACCATCGGAAATAAGGACTACCCGGCGTAAAGAATCACGCGGCATAAGTACATCAGCCAGTTTTAAACCTTCGCCCGGATTGGAATAATTACGGTCCACCAGGGTTTCTATAGTATGAAAGTTGGGGTTGGCAGATAGCGGCTGATCTACCCGGGCGTCACCACCAAAGAGCACAACCGCCGCCTGGTCATCAGCCTTCTTTTTGGTAAGGGCTTTATTTATAAAATCTTCTGCCTGTTTTCTGACCTGCTCACAACTGGCAGAGCCGTCAACCACAAAGACTGCGCTTTGCTGATGCAAGGGAAAACGAAATTCCATCCCGGCCAAAGCCAGCAATATACAGCATATTAGGCTTACTCTCAATGTTATAATCAGGTTGAGCCTCCATCGAGGTAGGTGCCTACTGTTGCGATACCAGAGATACAAGGGATACCCAAATAAAGGTAATAGCAGCAACCAGAGAGGGTGGTTAAAACTAATAGCCACGGCGGTACACCTCCCATTCCAACAGGAGTAGGAACAAACATATAACCGCCAGGAAAGGCCAGAATTCCCGGTTGCTAATGCTTTTTACCGGCTTTTGTTTTGTTAGTATCCAGCTTAAGTTTTGGGGTTTCAGGTTCGACTCCAGCAGGTTACCACTATTCTTAACTACATAAAAGCTATGTTCCCTATCGTCGGATACCTGAGTAAAACGGTAGGGACCAGGTTTTATAGTGGAAAAAGCAGGCGGAAAGGGGGTCTTGAAGCTCTCCTCTTTCCCATCCGGATTTAGCACTATAATTTCTGTGCTGTTCGCTAGCGGAGCAAATCGGTATTCATCGCCGCTGATTGCGCCGGCATTATCCTGTCTTTCCGGTAGCATCCAGGCAGCCAGGTTATTTATCAATATGGGAAAACCAGTCTGTAAGGGAATGTTACTGTTATGAAGGTCAAAGCTAAATAATGCCACCCGCTGGCCCTGGTAATCACCTGCAGCCAGTAATGGCTTCTGCTCATATTGGAGCAGACTTTTGAAACCAGCAGGCAGATTTACATTACTGGCACTGGCCATCTGCCAGCCGTTAACATCCACATATCTTAAAAGCGGTTCATCGGCACTGGCAGTAATGGAAGCTATGTTTTTTTTGTTTCCATTTATGGTAAAGAAAGGATTGGAGGCAGGTGGATTTAAAACTATGATGGAAGCCTGGGGTAACTGCTGCGGCAACCAGCCATCGAAAATATACAGGTCATAGTATTCATTTTGATGCAGATAGTTTTCCGGACTGGTCCGGTACAAATCCAGAGCGTCATTCAGGTTCAAGGCCTTTTCCATAAATATATTACCCGGGGTGACCAATAAAGCACGGTTCTTGCCCGCAACCTGCACTACTGCCCAGGCCTGGTTATCAGGGGAGTAGATATCCTGTAGTAATAACCGGGCTTCAACTAACTCCACCCCCGGAGGCAATTCATCCCAAATAATATCCCGTATTTCACCGGGTTTCATAACTAGAGTGCGTACGTCTATTAGCATCTCCTGAGCTCGTAATTCAATATCACTTTGAATTTCCCGATTACTGAAGTTCTGCACCCGGGCCAAAGTAATTACCTGGGGACCCTGGC
>CAZAZH010000081.1:0-2301 GCA_964489585.1 uncultured Syntrophomonas sp. | reverse complement strand
TTACGTTGATAACAGAAATTGCGGATTCCTTCACAATACTCTTGCAGTTTGCGCTGGTAAGCTTTAAGTACTAATTGGGTAACAGTTACTTCCCGGATATCACCGCTTTCACAATCTACCAGGCGCAGGTCCCCGTTTAAGGGTGGGGTTATTTCATCCGGCGCCAACAGCTGTAGCACAACTACATCCTGTTTCAAGTACTGCAGATATTTTAAACCCTCCTCGTAACCTGACGGGGACATGAAATCCGAGATGACCAGGGACATTCCCCCTCCTCGGGCATAACGTCCAAAATCCTGCAGGGATTTATTGAGGTCAGTGTTGCCTTTGCAGGGGAGTTCCGCTATAAAATCCCATACCTTTTTAAGCGCCGCTCTCCCTCGCAGTGGGGGCAAATAAGCCTGTAAATTATCAGAGCAGCAACCAATCGCTACCCGATCAAAACTGGTCAGGCCCAGGTAAGCAAACGCAGCCGCAATCTGTTTGGCCATTCTGACTTTGGTTGGTTCTCCCCAGTCCATAGACTGGCTCAAGTCAAGAAAAACAGTCAGCAAAAGGTCCTGTTCTTCCATAAATAGCTTTAAAAAAAGGCGCTCAGTGCGGGCATAAGCATTCCAGTCGATGTGGCGAAAATCATCTCCGCTGGAGTAGTTGCGAAAATCGGCAAACTCCACTGAACTCCCCTTATTGGGTGAGCGTCGTTCCCCGCTATGTTTTCCGGCAATAATTTTCCTGGCCTGTAGCGACAACCGCTCCAAACTGGCCAGGAACTGCTGATCAAAAACATTATCCACAAATTACACCTCTTTAGGACGCAAACCGCAAAATAATCTATTTTCTCATTAACCCCCTATGGCCTGGGGCCATACCCTAAAGGGCACACGGCAACCACCTATGAAAATTCCCGTGGCTTTCGTGGGTGTCATGCTGAGCGTAGCGAAGGGTCTGATATGATATTCCGGTGAAAGATCCTTCACTCCGTTCAGGATGACAAGGAAAGTTCTTCCCTAATTAACCCCTAATTCCTAACCTTTCAGGTGTTGTAAAATATCGGTAATTAATTCATCAGTGACCAAACCCTGGGCTTCGCCTTCAAAATTGAGAAAGAAGCGGTGGCGCAAGGCGGGATAGGCCAGTTCGGTAATATCTTCAAAGGCCACATTATATCGTCCTTCCATCAATGCTCGTACTTTACCGGCAGCTATCAAAGCCTGTCCTCCCCGAGGGGAGGCGCCATAACGTACATATTTTCGAACACTTTCCGGGGCATACTGACTATCCGGATGGGTAGCCAGCACCAAACGGGTAGCCATTTCCAGCACCCTTTCCCCAACTGGTACCTCGCGGGCCAGGATGCTCATAGCGGTTATGGTATCCGCGCCTGCTACCTGTTTTAATAAAGGGGAATCACTGCCTGTGGTGATATTAATAATGCTGGCAAGTTCTTCTTCCCCCGGGTATTTTACCAGGAGTTTAAATAAAAACCGGTCCATCTGGGCTTCTGGTAGCGGATAAGTCCCCTCCATTTCCAGCGGGTTTTGGGTAGCTAATACAAAAAATGGTTGAGGCAGGGTTCGAGTTTTACCTCCTACGGTAACCGTCTTCTCCTGCATGGCTTCTAGCAAAGCACTTTGAGTCTTGGGAGTAGCGCGGTTTATCTCATCAGCTAGCACGATATTGGCAAAAACCGGACCGGGCTGAAAGCGAAAATGCCTGCTGCCTCCAGCCTCTTCGCTTAAAATATTCGTTCCGGCTATATCCGCCGGCATCAGGTCGGGAGTAAACTGGATGCGATTGAATTCCAGGGATAATACCTGGCTAATGGTCCGGACCAGCATGGTTTTCCCCAACCCGGGTACCCCTTCCAGGAGAACATTACCCCCGCCTAAAAGACAAATCAAGGTCTGACGAATTATATCCCTCTGCCCTACCATTACCCTACCAATCTCATCCTCTATTTCCTTAACCACCCGGGCAAAATCTTCTACTTGCATCAAAACACCCTCCATGTTGTATATAATTAACTCCGCGTAAATACTATAATAATCCGAGTCCGTCCGCAACCTTAATGGTGACCCGGCACTCAGCCCCATCTTTACTCAGATTAGTGGTAATTTGTTGCTGCTGAGTGCCAGGGAGCATCTATGTGCCCTGTGGGTACGTCAAAAAGTCTATTTCTTATTTGCAAAATATATCAAAAGGACCGTCCCCGTGATATATCCCCGTGATATACGTGATATAGTTTTCTAATTAACCCGTCATGGCCGAAGGCCGCAACCACCAATGAAAATTCCCGTGGCT
>CAZAZH010000080.1:5891-8564 GCA_964489585.1 uncultured Syntrophomonas sp. | reverse complement strand
CGGCAAGGCCTGGATTTTGAACCGCAGCAACTGGAAGAAGTAGAAGACCGGTTATATCTAATTTCACGTTTAAAGATGAAATATGGGGATAGCATCCGGGAGATTCTAGATTATCTTGAGGATGCCCGGATTGAGTTAGATAAATTAAATCGCCAGCAAGAAAGCAAGGAAGAACTGCAGGCTCTTATCGAAGATTTACAAGAAGAATACTTATCCCGGGCGGCTGAACTAAGCGTCATCCGTACCAGCGCAGCACAGTTACTTCAGGATCGGGTTAACAGCGAACTGGTAGAGCTTAATATGCCCCAGGTTAAATTCGAAGTCTGCCTGGAAAGGAAAGAGGTTCCCAGTCCTAACGGAATGGACCAGGTGGACTTTCTTTTTTCGGCTAATCCCGGAGAACCACCCCGGCCTCTATCGCGAATAGCCTCAGGTGGTGAATTATCCCGTTTTGTACTGGCTCTGAAAACAGTTTTGGCCGAGGTCTACCAGGTACCCACCCTCATTTTCGATGAAATCGATGTGGGAGTTGGCGGCAGCGCCCTTACGGCCATGGCCCGGAAAATAAGTGAACTGGCAACCAGCCATCAAGTAATCCTGGTTACCCACTCGGCCCAGGTGGCCAGTTTCGCCCATACCCATTATTTGATTGAAAAACAGGTAGAAAATGAACATACCTTTACCCGGGTACGAGAACTGAACGGTGAAAAAAGAGTACAAGAGATTGCCCGCATGCTGACCGGAGATACCTCCCCCCTCACCCTGGAACACGCCCGCGCCATGCTTGGAAACAAAGGGAAGCAAAGGGACGGTTCTTTTGCTTCCGAAACCAAATGAAGCAAAGGGACGGTTCTTTTGCTTCCAAAACCGGATAATAAATGGTATAATATGCCAGGAAAGTGAGGGGTGCCCATGCCACGGATAAGTAGACAGAAAAGCCAAAGCGGTATTTATCACATAATTCTGAGAGGCATTAACCGACGAGAGATCTTCCATGAAGACAAGGACTACCGGAGGTTTTTAGAGATTTTAGCAAAGTACACCAAAGAGTCTGAAACGAAGGTGCATGGATGGTGCCTAATGAATAATCATGTACATTTGCTTATAGGTGAAGGCAAGGAAGAAATATCAGCAACCATGAAACGGATAGGAGTAAGCTTTGCCTGGTACTACAATCGGAAATACGAATCAACCGGGCACCTATTTCAAGATCGTTTTAAAAGCGAAAACGTGGAAGACGACAAGTATTTACTAACAGTGATTAGATATATTCACCAGAACCCCTTGAAAGCTGGAATTACAAAGCGGGTGGGGGATTGGAAGTGGAGCAGTTGTAATGGGTATTATGGCAGTAAAACGCACCCATTAGGTCTGCTGGATAGTAACCTGATACTGGGTATGTTTTCCGCAGATAATAAGGAACTGGCAAGATCGCGGTTTAAAGAATTCAATGAAGATATCAACAATGACAAATGTATTGATTATGAATCTAAATTAAGACTAACTGATGAGGAAGCAAAACAAAAAATTATTATGCATATTGATGAAATTGGGCTGGAACAGGTAAAAAACCTGCCAAAGTCTGAAAGGGATGAAATATTACAAACGGTGAAGGGAATAGATGGAATAACACAACGGCAAGCGGCGAGAATTTTAGATATCTCTCCAAATGTAATATTTAAAGCCTAGAGTTAGGAAGCAAAAGAACCGTCCCCTTGCTTCCTAAAAACCTCCTGATTAATCGTATCAGGGGGTTTTTTCAGTTTTCAAAGAGCCATTTTATGGATTACAGGAATGCTAGCTTAGGAAGCAAAAGAACCGTCCCTTTGCTTCCTGTATACTTTGCCCGGACCAGGGAGAAAATATAGGATATCAATTGTTGTCTGGCACTCAGCGGTCTAGAAGGATTTGAATGCCGGGCTTCCGGGCAGGAGTGAATTGGTTGCGTAGAATCAGGCCGGTAATAGGAATAATTCTGGCACTTGCTTTTCTTACTATTTGTTTTACCCCTCAATCTCGAACGCTTTTAACCTTACCTGAATACCAGCGCATGGTGGTGGGTGAATCTAATCATTTAGAGTTTGATTTACCCTCACAGCTTGCCAGTAAAATTGACCTGCAGGTTATTAAGCCGACCGAAAGCGTTTTTGTAACCTCTCAGGACCCTCCGGTGGTAGTCAACCGAGACGGTAACCGTTATGAAATAATGGCCCTGCGTCCTGGAAAGGTAAATGTACAATTAAAATTGCTGGGTTATATACCGGTTAAGTCTATGGCTATAGAATCGCTCCCCACCCGCAGAGTCGTTCCTGGGGGGCACTCAATCGGGGTTTTACTTCAGTCTCGAGGAATTATGGTGGTTGGTTTTGCCCCGGTTTTAGATAGGGAAGGTAATAAGGTTTATCCGGCCCGCGATAAAGGTATTGAGATTGGAGATCTGGTTTACCGGGTAGATGGACAAACGGTCAGCAATGAAAACGAATTGGCCCGAATCATAGATGAGCGAAGGGGAGAGGCGGTAACGCTCTCAATTAAGCGACAGGATAAATTCATAAATGTTTCAGTTCAGTCGGCTCCCTGTAGTGAGACGGGCAGATATAGAATAGGGTTATTTGTACGGGACGGTATAGTAGGTGTGGGGACTTTGAGCTTCTGGGATCCTAACACTCGTGA
>CAZAZH010000080.1:4626-5791 GCA_964489585.1 uncultured Syntrophomonas sp. | reverse complement strand
GAACGTAATAATGGTAAAGGCATGATAATCAGGGTTACTGATCCCCGTCTGCTAAACTTGAGTGGCGGCATTGTCCAGGGAATGAGCGGAAGTCCTATTATTCAGGATTCTAAAATTATTGGGGCCGTAACCCACGTATTTCTTAATGACCCGGAACGGGGTTATGGAATATTTATGGACAATATGCTGTCGGAAATGACCGATTTTAACACCGTTCCAAAAAAGGTTTCGACAAATTTAAATTAGACAGAAAGCAAATCTATGACCCATAAGTATTATATTTCCTGTATAATGTAAGCAAAGTCACATGTGTTTGGTTGTGTATTTATCTGTATCATTATGTTAGCGGCTGTGAGATAATAGGTTAATTTAGTGGGAAAAAAAAGGAGGAAATCCTTGATCTACCGTCGAAAACCGTTAGTAAATCAATAAAATCAGATATATAAAGGGATGAGGGGGAATAAATCCATATGTTGAGTGAATCTAATCAGATTAAGGTTCTGGTTGCAGATGACAACCGGGAATTTTGCGGAATTCTAAGGGACTACTTCTCCAATGAGCCTGATTTCGAAATGGTCGGCGTATGTTCTAATGGTATGGAAGTACTGGATATTTTAGAGAAGAGGGAGGTTGAAGCACTTATACTGGACCTGATTATGCCTTATATGGATGGCATTGGGGTTCTAGAAAAGATAAACGAACTTAACCTTCAGGTACGTCCAAAGATTATCATACTTACGGCTTTTGGCCAGGAGAATATTACCCAAAAAGCGGTCCAATTAGGAGCTGATTATTATATTTTAAAACCTTTTAACCTGCAGGTACTGGGTGACCGGGTTAAACAGGTGGTAAGAGATGTTAAGCCCAGAACGAATGGTGTTGCCCCTGTAGCTGCTATTAGTGTGCAGTCAGCATCCCCGAAAAATCTTGAAGTAGAAGTAACAAAAGTAATTCACGAAATTGGAGTACCGGCACATGTTAAGGGATATCAATATTTACGGGATGCTATTATGCTGGTTGTAGACGAAATCAACTATCTGGGAGCAGTTACCAAGGAGCTTTATCCTACTATAGCTCAGAAATACGATACTACCCCCAGTCGGGTAGAAAGGGCGATACGACATGCTATTGAATTAGCCTGGGATCGCGGTGATTTAGATAAGAT
>CAZAZH010000080.1:0-4526 GCA_964489585.1 uncultured Syntrophomonas sp. | reverse complement strand
TGCAGGAAGCTAACCAGAATGCCCAGGTGGAGCTGGATAATTTCGTTGATAATACCCTGGAATATGCCAAAAAGGAAAAGGATATTTTACTGGGCAACCTGGAGGTACCTTATCTAAAAACCCATATATTAAACCGGCATGTACTTATAGTAGTCAGGGGAAGCAGTTATAAGGAAGATTTAAAAACTATTAGTTCTTATATTGATGAAGAAAGGCCAGTTTTGATAGGAGTTGACGGGGGAGCTGATGCCCTGCTGGAGTTTGGACTAAAACCAGATATTATTGTAGGCGATATGGACAGTGTTTCCGATACTGCTCTTTGCAGCGGCGCGGAAATAGTTGTTCATGCTTATGCTAATGGTAAGGCCCCGGGACTGGAAAGGGTACAGTCCATGGATTTAGAGGCTGCTGTCTGTCCCATGCCTGGTACCAGCGAGGATTTGGCTATGATACTGGCCTGGGAATATGGTGCCAGTCTAATTGTAGCGGTGGGGACGCATTCCAATATGATTGATTTCCTGGAAAAAGGCCGCAAAGGCATGGGCAGTACTTTTCTGGTCAGGTTGAAGGTGGGTTCTATACTGGTGGATGCCAGAGGGGTTAGCCAGCTCTATAAACAGAACCTGCATAGCCGCTATCTGCTGCAATTACTGGTTGCTGCGCTGGTTCCCATAGTTATTCTTCTCTGGGTATCGCCGGCCAGCAAACCTTTTTTCCGTCTTTTGATTCTCCAGTTAAGAGTATTATTTGGAACTTAGAGATATCCTGCTGTTTGTTTAGTGGAGAAGGTGAAATAATGGTTGATTTGAAATATCATATTACTTCTATAGTTGCTGTCTTTCTGGCTCTGGGACTGGGTATACTTATCGGCAGTTCTATTGTCGGGGACAACCTGCTGGTAGACCAACAGAAAAAGATGATTGACCGCCTGGAGGAACAGTTTACTGTTTTAAGGGATAGGGATAAAAAATTGGAAGCTGATAATGAGTATAAGGATACTGTTATTAGAAATTATGAAAATTACAGCCAAACGGTACTTCCCCTGCTGGTTACAGGTCGGCTGGAAGGTTATAAGGTGGCGGTGATAGTAACGGGAGATAGTGAAGTACCAGCAGGTATGGCCAGTACTTTATCTACCGCCGGGGCCGAAGTAGTCAGTAAAACGGTGGTGCTTGCTGATATGTACCTGGATTCACCGGAGCTGCGTGAAAGCCTGACGGAATTTTATGACCTGAAAGAGGACACCTCCCGGGATACTTTAAGGCAGTACGTGGCGGCCAGTGTAGCCAGTACCATAATTGGCCAGGCAGATCCAGGTGCGATAAGTTTCCTGGAGCAAAACAATCTGGTAAAATTTAGCGGCGATAATAATATTCCGGTTAATGGTGTAATATTGCTGGGTGGTGCCAATAATCTAAATAGCTACCTGGCTGAGAGTTTTGACCAGGGTCTAATTGCTTATTTTAATAAGGAAGGCATAAAGGTCTTTGGAGTAGAGCAATCCCAGGTAAGTCATTCTTATATACCGATTTACCAGCAAAATAAAATTAGTACGGTGGATAATATTGAATTGAGTCCGGGTCAAATATCATTGGTTTTAGCTATGGAGGGGGAAACCGGTAATTACGGTATAAAAGTTACCGCCCAGAAGTTTATGCCTTCATTGCCGTTATCTAACCTGGGGAGGTAATGCTATGACAATTACAGTAGTATTACCAGCATATAATGAAGAGTTACGAATAGCAGAAACCCTGAGGGCAGTTAAAAGCTTGAGTATGGTTGATGAGATTATAGTAGTTAACGATGGTTCCACTGACCGGACGGCAGAGCAGGTTCGAGATTTTGGGGTTACCCTGATTGATCTTCCCGCTAATCAGGGTAAAGGTGGAGCCATGAATGCTGCTCTTCCTTATATTAATTCCGATATAGTGGTTTTTTTAGATGCCGATTTAGGGTCATCTGCCGATGAGGCGGTAAGGATTATCCAGGCGGTTAAGGACGGGTTATGTGATCTGGCCATAGCTGCTTTTCCCCCGCCGACTCGCAAGGGTGGATTTGGTTTGGTAAAAGGAACCGCCGCCTGGGCTATACACCGGGCAGGTAAAATGGAGGTAACCGCTCCTTTAAGCGGGCAGCGGGCCATGACTCAAAGAGCCCTGGAGATGTTAAGTCCTTTTGATGAAGATTATGGAGTGGAACTGGGTATGACAATTAAAGCCCTGGCTTTGGGCTTACGGGTAATGGAAGTTCCAACTACCATGAGCCATAAAGAAACCGGGCGGGATATAAAGGGTTTTTTGCACCGGGGTAAGCAGTTTTTAGATGTTATCCGAGTTTTGAATAAATTAAGGAGGAATGGCCTTTGAATATTGCGCTTATAGCCGGGCTGGCTATGCTGGTAGGCGCAGTTGCCGAGGGAGTAGCTTTATATTTCCTGCTTAATATGTTGTTGGAGTCGGGCGCAATCAGGAAAAACTACCTGGGAAATGACATACCGGTCAGTGTTGGCATAAGTTTCCCGGTAAGCTTAATCCTGGTATTTCTTTTTTATGCCCTCATCCACAGTTATGACTTCTCTTTTCACATCTATTTAATTGGCATCATTTCTATCTGTTTCCTGGGCTTTATCGACGATATGCTGGGGCAGAGAGATACCCTGGGGTTTAAGGGACATTTTGGAGCTCTATTTAAAGGAAGACTTACTACCGGGGGCTTTAAAGCCCTGGGCGGAGGAATGATTGCATTTTTTCTGGCCCTGTCTTTATCCGGTCTAGAGTCCTTATGGAATGGCTGGGTGGATATTATTATTAATACTCTTATTATTGCTCTTTTTACCAATATGCTTAATCTGTTGGATTTGCGGCCCGGCAGGGCTATTAAGGGTTATCTTTTTTTCTTGTTGTTAATTATACTTATGGCTGCGGGCAGGGTAAACTGGTTGTTAATAACTCCTCTTCTGGGAATTATCCTGGTTTATTTTCCGGTGGATTTAAGAGCCGGTGCCATGATGGGCGATGCTGGTTCCAATGTTCTTGGGCTTACTCTGGGATATTACAGCATAATCTTTTTATCCCTGCCCTACCGTGTAGCAGTATTGTTATTTTTGATTGCTATGCATATATATACGGAGAAGTTTTCATTAACTAAAACCATAGAACGGGTACCTTTGCTAAGGGCAATTGACCAGGCGGGAAGGAGTCGAGAAAATGGTTAATGAGGAGCGACTGGTGCAGTTTTTTATTCAATTGGTAGAGAAAGATTCTGTATCAGGTCGGGAAGAAAAAGTTAGTAATTTTCTTAAACAGTTTTTTAGTCAGCGCGGTTTACCGGTAGAAGAGGATAATGCCGGTGAGATTCTTAAGGGTACGTCTAATAACTTGTTGATCAGAATAGCAGGTACGGTAGATAAACCGCCGCTGTTATTTGCTGCTCATATGGATACGGTTCAACCGGGGGAGGGAATCAGGGCAGTAGTTGGGAATGACCGCATTATTCGCAGTCAGGGGGATACTATATTAGGTTCTGACGATAAATCTGCTATAGCTGCTATATTGGAAGCGGTAGAGATTATACAGGAAAGGCAATTACCCCACCCCCCACTGGAGCTCCTGTTTACGGTTTCGGAAGAACAGGGATTGATGGGGGCCAAGCTTTTTGACTTTAGCCGGCTGCAGTCCAAAATTGCTTATGTTCTGGATGATAGTAATCACCCCGGCACTATTGTTATTAAATCGCCTTGTCAAAATGAAATTGAGTATATGGTAGAGGGGCGGGCAGCTCATGCCGGAATGAATCCCGAAGAAGGAATTAATGCCATTCATCTGGCCGCTATGGCCCTGGCAAAAATGCCCTGTGGCCGTATCGATGAGGAAACTACCTGTAATTTTGGCATTATCGAAGGCGGTTTGGCTCGTAATATTGTGGCTCCAGAGTGCCGCATAAGGGGTGAAGCCCGCAGCCGCAGCCCAGAGAAACTGGATAGCATAACTAATAGTTTGAAGGATGCTTTCGTTAATGAAATAGAGAGTCTGGGTGGGAAGGCGGAAGTGAAGGTTGAATTCCTGTATCCCGAGATATCTTTGCAGCCGGAAGAAGAGGTAGTTCAGCGGGCCCTAAGAGCTGCCCGTAAATTGGGGTTAGAGCCAACCCTGGCAGAAACCGGTGGAGGCAGTGATGCCAGTGTTATTAATGGCGCCGGTATACGATGTGCTAATCTGGGTGTAGGGATGAGAAATGTTCATACTACTGATGAATATATCAGCATTGATGACCTGGTTATGGATGTACGGCTGATTTTAGCAATAATTGAGGAAAGCTGTTAGACAAGGAAATAGACGCGGGCTCGCTTCACTCGTACGCCGATTTTTTATTAATATTTGATATTAGTGCAAAAAGGTATAAAGTGCTAGTTTGGATGCATAAATACTCCGTCGCCAAGACTCCGCATGGGAAACACCAACTGCTCGTTTCACGGCTCCAGGGGGACGTTCCAATTCCGCATCCGTGCGGAGCGTCACTCTCGCCCC
>CAZAZH010000079.1:2250-8569 GCA_964489585.1 uncultured Syntrophomonas sp. | reverse complement strand
CGTTCTGCCAGTATGCAGAGGTGGAACGATCATATCAGGCCTCATACCGGTTTTAGGGAGTTGGATAAACAAGCCCATAAGATGGTTTTTGCCTATATCCTGGCTAAAACTGAGGAAAGCGACCGGGGTACATCCATTGACTGGCAACGCTTAATTGAGGGTGGGATATTCGAGTTTTTGCAGCGCAGCATTTTAACCGACCTCAAACCAGACGTCTTTCACAAATTGATGGATCATAAAAGCCAGGAATTGAATGCCTGGGTGATTGAACAGATACAGCCCTGCGTTGAAAGTATTGAGGGGGACTTTTTGCAGAAGCTTAAGGATTATCTCTTTATTTCGGATTATTCATTTTTTGAGAAACGCATCCTGAAGGCTGCCCATTACCTGGCTACCAATTGGGAATTCGAAATAATTCATCATTTAAATAAAGGATTTTTTGGGCTGGAACAAACCAGTCAGAGCATAGCTAACGAGGTAGAGGAATTCTATGATTTGGCCGGGGTGCAGAAGTTTGTTCTAGGGAAGAAAACCCGTAATTTTATGGACCTGGTAGGACAACTACGCTTTCAACAAAGATGGGCTCAGTCGCCCCGGGTACCTGAGACCTCGGTATTAGGGCACATGTTGATTGTAGCTATCCTTTGCTATTTGTTCTCAGTAGAAATTAAAGCCGGTACCAAAAGAATCTACAATAACTTTTTTGCCGGATTGTTTCACGATCTGCCCGAGGTTTTAACCAGGGATATCGTTTCTCCAGTAAAAAGGTCGGTTGAGGGCCTGGAAGAACTTATCAAAGAAATTGAAAAAGAGCAGTTTGCCGAGAGAATAATGCCCCTGCTGCCCCGACAGTGGCATAAAGAGGTCCTGTATTTCCTGGAGGATGAGTTTCAGAGTAAAGCAACAGTTGATGGACATCTTTTATTATGTTCACCGGAACAAATAGGGACAGAATATGATAGCGACAAATTTAATCCGTTAGACGGGGAATTGGTAAGAATTTGCGACCAACTGGCTGCCTATATCGAAGCCTCCATGTCAATTACCTATGGTATCAAAGCGCCGGATCTGGTTAAGGGTAAAAACCAGATCTATGCGATAAATGCCGACACGCAGATATACGGGATTAGTTTTAAAGGTTATTTTGATTATTATTTATCATAGCCTACCTACTATCTTAGGCCGTTTCGGTAAAATCCTAACTAAGGTATAATATTTTAAAAAACGGATAGGTGGAGAATGTAATGGCCAGAGCAAAGGAGATTACTGCCGAGGTATATCAGGTAGGAGGAGATGGTCTCTCCCGTGGGGAAGACTGCTGTGTGTATCTGGTGGACGGAGGCACTGAATCGGCCTTGATTGATACCGGAGCGGGAAGAAGTGCCTCTATGATAATAGATAACATAAGGGCTATCGGGGTAGAGCTTTCCAGTTTAAAGTATATAGTGGTCACTCATGGCCATATCGACCATATTGGTGGCCTGGCATTTCTAAAGGAACAACTGCAGGCTCAGGTAATTGCTCATCAGCTTGAATTGCCGGCTATTGAAGAGGGTTTGCCTAATCTTACGGCTGCTTCCTGGTACGGAGTCAAATATGAAAAGGTAAAGGTGGACCAGGTACTGCAGGGTGAGGCGGAGAAAATAAAAGTGGGTCAGCTGGAACTGGTTTGCCTGCATACTCCCGGGCATACGGTAGGCGGAATATCCCCTTATATAGACATCGGGGGGAAACGGGTTCTTTTCGGTCAGGATATTCATGGGCCTTTCAACGAGAAGTGGGGTTCAGATTTAAATCAGTGGGAGCTTTCCATGCAAAAGCTGATTGAGCTGAAAGCGGATATACTCTGCGAAGGGCATTTCGGTATATACTCACCGGCATCAGCGGTAAGAAAGTACATAGAGGGCTATCTACGGCAGTATGGCCAGGGAAAATACTAGTTTAAACAAAAGTTAACCATCTTAACAAATGTTTGTGAAGGGGCTAATCCGGGTAATTGCCAATTTGTGCGGAAAACATTTTCAATGGTATTATGGCAATACAAGTTTCTGCGGTAAGAAAAGAATACTGCGGGTTAGTCGGGAGGATTAAGCAGGAATTATGTGTACAATATTTTTTGCGTATGATTGTCATCCCCGGTATCAATTAGTGGTAGCAGCCAACCGGGATGAGTTTTACCAGCGTCCCACTGCATCTGCCGCTTTTTGGCCGGATAATCCTGATATCCTGGCGGGAAGAGACCTGAAGGAAGGCGGTACCTGGATGGGGATTACCACCAATGGACGTTTTGCGGCTTTGACCAATTACCGGGACCCTTCCAGTTTTAGACCGGAGGCCAGGTCACGGGGGCACCTGGTTAAAAACTATTTAGACAGTAACCTGGCGCCAAAGACTTATGCAACCAACCTGGTTGACGGGGCCAGTGCCTACAACGGTTTCAATCTATTGATGGGAACCAATGAATCAATGTATTACTACTCTAACCGGGAGAAAATTATTCGCGAAGTCCCAGTCGGTGTCCATGGCTTAAGTAACGCCTTGCTCAATACACCCTGGCCTAAAGTAACCAGGGGAATAAAGGCCCTTGATGCTGTTTTGCAGCATGATGAAATCGAAGCGGAGAAATTGTTTACCATAATGACCGACCGGGAACAGCCTCATGATCAAGAATTACCCCGCACGGGGGTTAGTTTGGAAATGGAGAGAATGCTTGCCCCAATGTTTGTTATGAGTCCCAATTATGGTACCTGCTTAACCACGGTTATATTAGTGGAGCACAATCATAATGTTCAATTCTGGGAACGTAGTTTCAAGAATGGACAACCGGATACCTGGGAAGAAGTTTATTACCAGTTTAGCGCGTTGTAGTACAAGGGGGGTAATATGAAAATAGACACTGAATACACTGAAAACTATGAATTACACTGATTTATTATAAATATTAGTATGGAGCCGACACATCAAACCCTGTTTTCATGCCTTTTTGCGGCCCAGGGCCATGGGGGGTAATAAGAAAATAGGTTACGTTGTCATCCTGAACGAAGTGAAGGATCTTTCACCGGAATAACAATCAGATCCTTCGCTGCGCTCAGGATGACACTCGCGAAGTCCACGGGAATGTCATAGGTGTTTGCCGTGTGCCCTCCAGGGTGCGGACTTAAGGCCATGACGGGTTAATAATAAACATCATGTCTCTCCATTTCCCTTGGAAGGCTCTTAATGGCCATAAAACCGCCCGGTCTGCCGTATTTTACAGCCAGTATTTCTGCCATTATGGCCAGAGCTATTTCCGAAGTCTTCTGCCCACCCAAATCCAGACCGACCGGTACATAAACCCTATCCATAAGCTGCTCAGCTACTCCCATTTCATTTAACCTGCTGTAATAAGCAGTTACCTTGCGTTTATTCCCCAGTATCCCGATATACCGGGCTGGGGAGTTAACTACCGCCAGGAGTGCAGGTTCATCATATTCATGATTGTGGCTGATTAAAACAATGCTAGTATTACTATCTATGGCAGATGATTTAAGTAGCTCCGCAATATCGCCTAGCATTAATTCATGGGCCAGAGGGAATCTTTCCCAGGTTAATGTTTCTGGATTATTGTCAATGACACTGATATTGAAGCCCACTACTATAGCTAATTCATAAAGATCCTGTACCATATTGCCTGATCCAACTATGATTAATTTATCTGCCGGGCAAGATACATTGATGAATATTTCTATAGACTTATCGCCACTGCTAAGCATTAATTTACGGGACAAACCTTTGCTTATATACCTTTGGGCTTCTTTAGCGACCATCTCCTGAAAAATACAATCGCCCATTTCCCCTGCTATCACCTGTCCAAATTGATCAACTATTATCATGGTACCAGGTTGACCACCCTGCATTAGATTAGATGCTGTGATCGTAACCAGCGCTACTTCCTTCCCATCCTGTTTTTTATCTGCAAAAATTCGTATTAGATTGGAATCCAATTAAATCACCTCAAGAATATTTTTATGGTGCTAAACTGTGTAAACGGAGTTCGTGTTTATACGGTTTTGTTATGTATAATAACACATAATTCTGCGGTTTTGTTTCATGTACAATGTTTTGTCATGTTTTATTTGGTATTTCCCAAGGGCTTGCCTACTTGAAAGTTTAAAAACTATTAGACGTATATCTAGGTAAAGCGCCAATGGTTGATAATGCCAGGTTCCTTATAATCGGCTATTAGATGAAGGGAGACGAAACAGGAAATGATAACGAAAAGAATGAGAAAAATCGCCCGACTGGGGACGGCTTTACTGCTGGTAATTCTCTTGCCAGTTACTGCGCTGGGGGCTCCGGCTAATAGTAACGATGGACAGGCGGGTTCCCCTGGCAGTATTTCTTTGGAAAAAGCTATCCAAATGGTAAAGCGGAATTTTACTATTCCTGCTGATTTACGGGAATTTAGCTCGGGCTTTGATAGCTATGATAACCGGCAAGTATGGCGGTTAAACTGGACTGCCCCGGAGGGTAAAGAAGGTAGTTTTGGGGCCCAGGTAGATGCTAATAGTGGTGAGATAGTAAGTATGCACCGCTGGCAAGTACAGAGCACCTCGGGCAGCAAAATTCCCTCTATATCCATGGCCCAGGCGCGGCAAATTGGTCAGAAACTCCTTAATCAACTACTTCCCGGTAAATCTTCAGAACTGGTTATGGATGAGGAGTCTTCTATAATCCCGCTCGATAGTTATGGCTCCTACAATATTTACTGGAAAAGAAACTATAGCCAAATCCCGGTAGGGGTTGACTATGCCAGTATGGAAATAGACCGGCACAGCGGAGAGGTCCTCCATTTTAATTTACACTGGACTAACGCTAAACTTCCCCCACCATCAGGTATTATTTCCCAGGAACAGGCGGGTGCAGTCTTTAGTAATGAACAGATGCTAAAACTGCAATATATTTTCCCTTCCACCATACAACCATTAAGAAGTGGGCAAAAACCGCCTGCACCCCGTCTGGTCTATGCGATTAAGCACCAGTCGGATGCCATGATTGATGCTTTTACCGGTACTCCAGTGATTGCGGAGAATATAATATCCGGGGCCGGTGGCATGGGAGAATCGGCTAAAAACATGAATTTATCTGCACCACGAGATGAAGGCTTAAGTCTTAGCCCAGAAGAACAGCAGGAAGTTGAAAAATCAGCCGGGCTAATTACTCAAGGGCAGGCGGTAGAGGCGGTAAAAAAGTGGGTAAAGATACCGGACAATATGGATTTAAGATCAGCCGGCCTAGAAAAGAACTGGAGAAATCCGGGTTTAAGGACCTGGAATCTTAACTGGCAATTAACTGCAACAACATCCTACGGCAACCTGTGGGCCCAGGTTAATGCTGCCAATGGTGAACTATTAAGTTTCCACTTGAATTTACCTCCGGCAGAAGGTAGTGTACCAGCTATAGGAAAAGATGAGGCTAAACAAATTGCTGAAGGTTTTATTAAGGGAATCCAACCCCAACGCTGGACCGAAGTTAGCTTTTATGATAATGGTTTGCAGGATAATTCCCCGGAAAGAGACAATGGCACCTGGTCTTTTAACTACCTGCGTCTGGTCAATGGTGCCCAATGCCCCGACGATGGTATAAGAATTACGGTAGATGCCAAACGCAAACAGGTATCCAGTTATAGTCTGGACTGGACCGAGGCCAGTTTTCCGTCAACCACCGGGATCCTGGGGACAGACAAAGCCAATGAAGTCTTTCTCAAAACTATTCCCTTAAAATTGAGGTACACCTTCATTCAAAAACCGGGAGAACAGCCTCAGGTTAAATTGGTATATTTTCCGGAATCCAAAGACGGATTAAGCATGTTGGATGCCAAAACCGGTCAGGCCTTTTACCAGGACGGTCAATCAGTATCTGACAAACCCCAGCCTTATATATTTAATGATATAGAGGGACATTTTGCTGAGAAAGAAATATCCCTACTAGGTCAAGCCGGTATATTTGGTGAGTATGGTGATAGTTTTCATCCTAACGAGAACATAACCTTACGTTCACTTCTAAAAGCTATGTTAGCTTCACGAGAAGGTATCTATGGCATTGGCAAGATTGAGGATCAGGAATTAATCAACCGCTGTCAGAGATTAGGTTGGATTAAAGAAAATGCTGATTTGAATAGTCAGGTTGACCGTGATAACCTGTCTTTGTTAATGCTGCGCTTCCTGGACATAGAATACCTTACCCGGGTAGAAGGTATTTACCAGATACCTTATCAGGATGCAGCCCAGTTGTCCCCAACCTCCAAAGCTGCTGCAGCCCTTACCTGGGGACTGGGTAT
>CAZAZH010000079.1:0-2150 GCA_964489585.1 uncultured Syntrophomonas sp. | reverse complement strand
CGGCGATGGATACCAAAAACAGCAATCCACCAGTATAACTACCGCTTATCTGGATTAACCAACCCATAATGAAAGGTGAAACTGCCGACAGTAGATTTCCTACTCCACTGGCTATACCGGAGCCAGTTACAACCAGATGAGCAGGTAGCGATGTTTGCATAATGGCCCATAAAGCAGGATAAACAAATTCATTAATGCCTACGGCCAGGGCCATAAACACCACTGCTCCGAGGGGAGAAGGTACCAGGGCAATGCCCAGGGTAGCCAGGGCTACACCACATAAGGCAACTATTCCGATAACACTTCGGGACTTTACCCGGTCTGCCAGCCGACCTCCGGTAAGTATGCCTGCCGCTGCCACCGCATAGGCCAGAGATATATAACCCGCCATACCGCTGATATCAAAGTTACGAGCCTGTACCAGATATTGGGGCATCCAGGTCATCAGGCCCCACCAGCTGCACAAAAAGGCAGTATATATTACGGCCATTAACCAAAAAGGTGTACTATTCAGCAACTCTTTTACCCCTTCTGTATCTACCGCCGACTCATCTCCTTTAATAGCGGTGTCCTGGTTATGGGAAACTATATACTGAGCTTCCTGAGGCGAAATATAATGATTATCAGTTGGTTGGTCAGATATCCAGTGTAAACCCAGCGGTATAATCGCCAGTAGACCTAACAGTCCGGGGATAAAAAAACTATATTCCCAGCCCAACCTCGCATTTATCCAAGAATAGAGCGGCAGGGCCACAATAAGTGCCAGGCAACCGCCTACCCCCACAACAGCATTAGCAGTACCTCGTTCCTGTGGGGGAATCCAGTTTTTAACCAGTAAACTTATGTTAGGATGATAGATCCCATGAGCCAGTCCCAGTATCACCCGTACCAGGATGAGAGTGCCAAAACAAGCCACCCAGCCTCCGGCCAGCATGGACAGAGCACCGACAATAACACCCAGAAATAACGCTCGCCGCGGTCCCAAACGGTTGCTAATAGGGACTGATAGCATATTAGATAAGGAATAAACCAACAAAAAAACCGTCATTAGCATTCCCTGCCGGGCTGCTTGTCCCACCAGGCCCATTTCCTCCAGGAAACGTTGGTCCACCAGCAATACGCCGATATTGGTACGCTGCAGATAGACCAACACCCACATGACGGCTAAAATAATTATTACGGTATAACGATATCTTCCATGATTACTGCTGTTACTCAAACCAAATCCCATCTTTCTACGCACGGATATATCTTTTTCCTAATCCTTGATATATATATTATCGGACATATACCCATATATTTCACAACAAAGCCTTTACAGTTGTCAACCCCAGTATCGGATTAGTAAGGAC
Organism: uncultured Syntrophomonas sp.; assembly: GCA_964489585.1. Classification (GTDB taxonomy): domain Bacteria; phylum Bacillota; class Syntrophomonadia; order Syntrophomonadales; family Syntrophomonadaceae; genus UBA4844. The sequence continues at coordinate 798 of CAZAZH010000079.1, read as the reverse complement.
CGAGGAGTGAGGCGTGAGGGGGGTAAAGGGGTAAGGCTTAAGGTTTAGGAATTGCAGAGGCTAATTCCCCAGAATTTAGAAGTGGAAGAAAACAACTAACCTGAGCTAAGCTTGGATTTATTACCGGGGGATGTCTACAAAGATTATGTGTCCACCCGCCAAGGCGACGCTTAAAAAGTGGGAATGGCTACCACTAATTTCTAGTAGTGCTATAATTAACAAAAACTCATAAACGGGGGTTTACTATGATTAAAACACAAGCATATGGGCCGGTGACTCAATTTACCATGGGCAGAGAGTTTGAGGAACAGCTTATCTACTCCATGGCTTGTTATTATGTTGACGGTCTCTTAATTGATAGCGGTCCTTTTCATGTGGCCGGGGAATTAGAAGCAGCTTTTGCTGATTACTCGGTGCAACAGATAGTTAATACTCATCATCACGAAGACCATATCAGCAATAATATCTGGTTTCAAGAACATCGAGGAGTAAAAGCAGCGCTGGCTCATGAACTGGCAGTCCCGCTCATAGAAGACCCGGCACCATGGGCCAGACATATGCCACCCTACCGTCATCTCGCCTGGGGAGAACCCTTGCCTTCGAAAGCTACAGCTATCAATACCTATGTGGAAACCAGCAATTATCATTTTAACATTATCCATACGCCCGGGCATTCTCCGGATCACATATGCTTGCTGGAACCGGATAGGGGATGGCTCTTTGCTGGAGATATTTATCTTTCGGATAAGGTTACCACCCTGCGCAGCGATGAAAATGTTAAGATTATGCTGCAATCCT
>CAZAZH010000078.1:0-8719 GCA_964489585.1 uncultured Syntrophomonas sp. | reverse complement strand
GTTGTTTTTGCCATAGCTGCAGTGGAATAAAATTTAATACGAAAATAGAATTTTATTTCACACTGATTACGTACCTATAAGGGATGTAGGCGCTATTTTCATATTTGGTTGTCGTATGCTCTTTAGGGCACAGTTCCGGTTATTTTAACTTAAGCCAGTGGTACAGTTTGAAAATTTGAAGTACGCTTATTTATCCAGTATGATATCAGATAAGTATACTGGATTATTTTTCTGTCTTTTGGGGAAAGAATCTATTATGACTAAGGTATGACCTGAAAGGAGTTGTCAGATATGAAAATAGCTTTATTGTCGCCGATTGCCTGGAGAACTCCCCCTCGTCATTACGGTCCCTGGGAAAGAATCGTTTCCCTGCTGGCTGAAGGTTTGGTGCAAAGAGGTATCAATGTTACTCTTTTTGCCACCGGCGATTCGCAAACCTCGGCCCGACTACAATATATATGCTCTTTTCCCTATGAAGAAGACCCTAATATTGACCCCAAGGTCTGGGAGGCCATGCATATAGCCCATCTTTTTGAACAAGTTGATAAGTTTGACCTGATTCATAACAATTATGATTTTATGCCCTTATCTTACAGCCGCCTGGTAGATACTCCTATGCTTACTACCATTCATGGTTTTTCTTCCAGCAAAATTCTGCCTATTTATCGCGAGTACAATCGTGATAATTTTTATGTATCCATTAGTAATGCCGACCGTAATCCGGACCTTGATTATCTGGCTACCGTTTACCATGGTATCGACCTTAAAGAGTTTACTCTGGTTGAACAACCTGGAGATTATCTGCTCTATTTTGGGCGTATTCACCCGGATAAGGGAACTGCCGATGCCATTGACATTGCCCGCCGTCATGGAGCCAAATTATATATTGCGGGAATTATCCAGGATAAGGATTACTTTAATGTTCGGGTTGCTCCCCACGTGGACAACCAGAACGTATTTTACCTGGGGTCGGTGGGTCCAGCCCAGCGCCAGCATTTATTAGGGCAGGCCTATGCCCTGCTGCACCCCATTCATTTTGATGAACCCTTTGGCCTTAGCGTGGTAGAATCTATGGCCTGTGGAACACCAGTTATTGCATTTCGGCGGGGGTCAATGCCTGAAGTCATAAGCGATGGTCATACCGGATTCCTGGTTAATAATATAGATGAAGCCTGTGAAAAACTAAACCTGATAAGGGAATTAGATAGAAAAGACTGCTACCGGTGGGTGAAAGAACGATTCAGCCAGGAAAGAATGGTAGATGACTATATCGCCCTCTATGAACAAATCCTGGGCAGGTAGTTTTGGTATAATGGGGATTATGCTATGATGATCGAATATGGGGTTAATTTTTAAATTCAGTGTTATTCATAAATAATCAGTGTCCTTCAGTGTCTAAATTACGAGGCGGAGTTAGGAAAAACACCGAATAAGTGCCGGCACCCACGTGGGACCCTATGGCTGCACCAATTTCGGAAATTATAAATTCTTTACAGCCAAATTTCTCTTCAATTAATTTCTTAATCTCCAGGGCACCTTCCAGGTCATTGGAATAGTTTATTCCTATTAACTGCTCCGATAGCTGATAACCCCTGTCCTCCATTACTTCCAGGAGCCTTTTCTTGGCCTTTTTAATTCCGTGGGCTTTTTCCAAGGGGTGAATCTTACCATCAATAAAGTGTGCAATAAGTTTTATGTTTAAGAGATTACCCAGAGCAGCAGAGGTTGCACTGATACGCCCCCCCCTTTTTAACATTTCAAAATTGCCCACAATAAAAATATGTTGGATGCGCTCAATATTATCTTTTATTCCAGCTATTACCTCTTCCTTGCTCTTACCGGCAGCAATATCATGGGCAGCTTTAATTACAGTAAGGCCATAACCTACGGAAGCACTCTCTGAGTCTATTACGGTTATCCTCTCTGGATTTACCATATCCCGGGCTATACAGGCAGACTGGTATGTGCCACTGAGTCCAGAAGAAAATGCAATGTAGATAATATCATCATCACTTTCCTTCATAACCTGTGCAAACTCTTCCTGAAACTCTACCGGAGTTATCTGTGCGGTCATCGGTATGACTTCGGGTTCAGCAATCAGGAGGTAGAATTCACCAGGACTAATAGTTAAACGATCACGATAGGTCTTATCTTTTATAGTAACCGGCATAAAAAACATTTTAACTTGTATTTGTTCCAGCAATTCCAAATCCAAATCACAAGCATTATCGGCATAAAGACGAATTTTCCCCATAATTAATGCCCTCCCGTAAAATTACTGGTAACGCAATAATATAAAATTCTATCATCTATAGACCATTCCGGCAAGGAGAACTAACCCTCCTGCTCGCAAGGAAGGAATTTCCTTTAGAGTAATCGAATTGCTATATATAAAATAGATAGGAGGGGGTTAGGATGGATTATAGTAATTATAGTACCCTGAAAATCGAGAGGCTTAATCAGGGTATTATGCTGCTAACTTTAAACCGCCCGGATAAACTTAATGCTGTAAGTCGGGCTATGTTGGATGATCTGGCCGACCTTTGGGCGAAACTGAGACATGATTTTGACACTCGGGTGGTAATCTTGCAGGGTGCAGGAGACAAAGGATTCTGCGGGGGTGTAGATGTAAAAGAGGGTATTCCCCAAGACTTAATGCATGCCCCGGGTTTCTATGAATATCAGACCCGACTGGCAGAACTACAATTGGCTATGCGAAAGATTCCTCAACCTATTATTGCCTTAATCCATGGAGCTGCCGCAGGAGCGGGTTTCAGTTTTGCTATTGCCTCGGATATCCGTATCATTACACCGGATGCTCGTTTTTCAGCTTTTTATATTAATGTAGGGCTGGGAGGGGCAGATATGGGCTCGAGCTATTTCCTACCCCGTCATATTGGTACGGGACGAGCCTATGAGTTCTTACTGACGGGCCGTTTTATGAAGGCTGAAGAAGCTATGCATTTAGGTCTGGCCTCCCGTTGTGTTCCCCGGGACAAATTGCTGGAAACTGCTCTGGAGTTGGCTGCTGATATAGTAAGCAAGGAATCGCTGGCTATCCGTTGCACCAAGGAAGCTATCAACCAGAATCTGGACTGTGCTGGACTAGAAGCTGCCCTACATATGGAGAACCGCAACCAACTATTGATGGTTATGCATAACATCCACAAAGGTAAAACCAGACCGTTCGCTTAATTAAAATATTTAGATCGGGTAGCAAAAACACCACTCTTCTTAAGAATGAGTGGTGTTTTATATTCTTTACCTCCCCAGACCAGACTAGTGAGCCGTTTTGCTAGTTTCCTCCTGGAGTAGTAGATAGTACTGATTAATTAATTTATCGAGAATTTCGCTTTTTTTTAATACGTCATTATCATGTAATCCCCTGCGCTTGCCCTGGTCATTTAACTGAGCCCGTAGTTCTTCGATCTCGTACATAAGCTTTTCTATGTTATTCATTGCTGACTGTGCTCCTTATAAAATTTGGCCAGGACTCGTATTATAATAACCCAGGGTAGCTAATCTGGCAAGACTATAATTACTATTTTATTATCCAATCTTATTAGTCTTGGTCCAAATATTCATCCTTTGCGCCTCTTTAATTAATTCGTCCCGAAAATCCGGATGAGCTATGGAAATTAACTCTTCTGCCCGCCACCAGGTAGGCTTGGCTCTTAAGCGCACTGCACCATATTCAGTTACAATATAGTCTACCATCTGGCGACAAATAGTAGTAATTGAAGAGGGCTCAAATGTGGGAACGATACGGGATTTTAAGTTTCCTTCCTTATCTTTATAAGTAGAAGCTAAACAAATGAAACTCTTACCGCCTTTAGACCACTGCGATCCTACAACGAAGTCCCACATTCCGCCATTACCGGAAATCTGAACGGTGTCATTGGTTTCACCATTTACCTGGGAGTAGAGGTCTACTTCCACGGCATTGTTAATAGAAACAAAGTTATCCAATCCAGCTATAACCCGGGGATCATTAGTATAGTTAACCGGATAAGAGGCACAGTATGGATTATTATTCATAAAATCGTACATGCGCTGGCTACCAATGGCAAATGTAAAGGCTACCCTACCCCGGTCAAAATTTTTGGCCATACCATTCATGCGACCGGCCTCAATCATGTCCACATAGGCATCAACAAACATCTCCGTGTGCCCGCCCAGGTTTTTTAAGTCCGATTCAGCAATAGCTGTACCCACCGCTCCAGGCATACCGCCAATACCAAGCTGTATACAACAGCCATCATGTATGTATTCCATCAGGTGGTTGGCAATTGCCTTGTCAACTTCGGTAGGTTTGATTCCAGGCAGATCAGGTAGTTTCTGGTCATCCGGGGCTTCTACAATGTAATCTATCAAACTGATATGAACCGACTCTTCTGCCCCACCCAGGCAAATGGGCTGATTCTTATTTACTTCAACTATTACTGTGTCGGCTACCTGCATGTTGGCCAGGGTCTCCGAATTTTGAGGTCCTAGATTGAAATACCCATATTTATCCATGGGAGCAACTTGAGCTATGGCCACATTACGATGCGGAGCAATTCCTTCACGATAAAGACGACAAGCGTCATGATACAAAATGGGAACATAGTTACATAATCCATAAGACTGCAATATACGGGAGACTTTACTAAATTGCCAGTCATTATAGATAAAACTGCCTTTTACTTTGGCAGCTTCTGGTACTGGGGGTAGGCTAACCGCAGTGTAGATCTGAACATCTCTCAGATCAGTCCTTTTAGCCAGAGCCTGATCACAAACTACCGGCTTACCGTTGAAGAAACCATAATCCACAATGTCTCCTGATTTAACCACCTTTACTGCTTCTTCTGCACTGACTAGTTTACGTTTATACTCTTCTGCATACATAATCCAAACCTCCCTTAAAAATCTATCCCTGCATATATTTAACAGACAGGGTATTTATTCCCCCTTAATGTTTATTATAACTTAGATTACTTTATATGTATTTATAAAAATTAAATCGTTTATAATTCCCCAATACCCAATTCCCTACGGTTCCTGGCTGACTGCTAAATGTTATAAATTGCCATTAAATGTATGTGCGGTTTTCCTTACAGACCATAAACTTTTCTATATAATCCCGCTAGTTTGATAAGCCATTATTTCTTTATTAGTGTATCCTAGCATGGATAATATCTCGTTATTGTTCTCTCCCAGTTTGCTAAAAGAGGTAGAAATTTCTTCTGGCCCATTGGATAGTTTTATAGGTATTCCGGTTAGTGGAAAATCTACGCCTGAACCCTTAAAGTCTTTCATCCAGTGAATCATTTTCCTTTCTTGCATCTGACGATGGTTTGCAACTTCATCCACTTCCAATATAGGAGTAAGCTGCACATTATGGCCGGCAAAAAATTCTACCCACTCATCCCGGGTCCGGGTCAGGAAAATTTCTTGAATACCCTGGTATATTTCTTCCTGCCTTTCCATATCTCCCTGCAAACTTATATATTCACTCCTATTTATCATGTAGCAGAATTCTTCCCAGGACTTCATTTCTATTGCTCCCAGACTTAGATACTTATTATCTTTAGTCTGGTAAATGTTGTAATAAGCGTAATTTCCGGGCATAGCTTTATCCTTAGGTTTTAGCTGGCCAGTACCCACCCACTGAGCCAGAGCTTCAACCATAAAAGTTAGGGCTCCATCTACCATAGCAATTTCACAAAGCTGTCCTTTACCTGTTTTTTCTCGTTGGTACAAGGCCAGCATTATTCCCAGGGCGGCATACAAGCCGCCTCCGGCCAGGGCTGCCACTGAAATAGGAGAATGTTGAGGCATATTATTTTTATCCCGAATAAGGCTTAACATTCCTGACATACTCCGGAAATTTAGGTCATGGCCGCTCAGGTCCCGCATAGGGCCAGTCATTCCATAAGCACTTAAGCTGCAATAGATAATAGCCGGGTTAATCTTTTTTAGCACCTCATAACCTAATCCTAAACGCTCCATTACACCCGGCCGAAACTGGTCAATTAACACGTCACTTACCTTGGCCAATTTCATAAATATATCCTTGCCTTCCTGCGGACGCAGATTAAGGGTGATACTCTTCTTATTGCGGTTAACCATATAAAACTGGGTTCCTTCTCCTTCCAGGAGAGGCGGCTGGTTACGTAATATATCGCCACCTGTAGTATTTTCTACCTTTATAACTTCGGCCCCAAAATCAGCCAATTGTTGCGAGCAAAAGCCTCCGGTTATTCCCCGGGATAAGTCCAAAACTCTAATTCCTTGTAATGGTAGTGGCAAAAATATATCCCCCTCTTTTTAGTTTTTTTACTATACTTCGCCAATTCCACCTTAAAACCTCCCTTAATAGTTTAAGGGCATTAAATCGCCTAACTGGGAAATAATTTATATAGCCTGTTTTGAAAAAACAGATACAGAAGATAAGGCTAAAGGGTGGGGGGTCTTGTAGGGGCAGACCCTGCAGCCGGGGGAGTGAAAGTTTCATGTAGGGACATATGCCCGGCCGAGCAGAAATTCCAGGGCCTGCAGTCATAGGGATTTATTAAAAGAAAGGATTATAATATGTTAGGCCAGATATATAGATTTGTTATTGTAGGATTGTTAAATACCGTCATTGATTTTACCATGTTTAATCTGCTGGTTTCCACAAGCGGTATTAGAACTGGGCTGGGTTTAGTATTAATAAATCTAATCGCTATTTTTACATCTATAGTTAACAGCTATGTTTTGAATCGCACCTGGACCTTTAAGTCCCCTGACCCAAATTACACTACCCAATTACCCAGGTTTCTCATAGCATCGCTTATAGGAATGTTCATCAATACGGCAACCGTAGGACTTTTCCCCTTACTATTGCTCCCTGGTACGGCTCCCTCCAACCTGGCACTTAATGGGATAAAACTACTGGCTGCCATCCTGTCAGCCAGCTGGAACTTTATAAGTTATCGCTACTGGGTATTTAGCAAAGACGATAGAGCAGTTGAGTTCCCCCCTTACCAGCCCGGTCTTATTAGTATTGTTATTCCGGCTTATAACGAGGCTCTTCGCCTTCCGGAACGCTTGCAAAACCTGGCATCAATCCTCCCATCTTCGTTTCCAGTGGAAATAATAGTAGTTGATGATGGCAGCACCGATACAACGGCAACGGTAACCCGGCATATAGCTAGAACCTTTCCCCAGATTTCCTGTATTTCCTATGAGCGTAATCAAGGTAAAGGAAAAGCGGTACGTACTGGTATACTAGCTGCCCGGGGGGAGTTTTTAATTTTCGCAGATGCTGATAATACTTTTACTCCCAGGCATATTGAATCTCTAGTAGCCAAATTGAAAGCAGGAAACAGTATCGCCATCGCCTGCCGTCATGGAACAAATGGTCAGCGTATTGAAGGTGAATCCTGGCAAAGGCATCTAATGGGTAAATGCTTTAATCAGCTGGTACAGGCTATCTTACTTCCTGGGATAAAGGATAGCCAGTGCGGTCTAAAAGGGTTTCATTATCAAGCCGCCCGAGAAATCTTTTGCCGCCAGCGCCTTAATGGGTTTGCTTTTGATGTAGAAATATTGACCCTGGCCCGAGCTCTAGGTTACGAAATAGCTGAATTGGAGGTTAAGGCGATTGATTGCAACGGCAGTCGGGTTAACCCGTTGCTGGCTCCGGTCCAAATGCTGGTTGATCTCTTTCGGGTTAGAAACGCCTTATTTTTTAATTCTTATGCACTCCCTGGCGGTAATCGCAATATACTTAGAAGTGGACTCCTGCTCGGGGTCTTTATTGCTGCGCTGGGGCTGCGCCTGCCCTGGTTGTGGGAAATACCCCGCTTTATTGATGAGCTAAAAGAGGTAAGCCTGGCTTACCTAATATACACAGGGCAGCTTTTACCCCTGCATAATGCCGCCCATGATATAGGCGCTATGCATAATTATATCCTGGCAGGTCTATTTAAGGTTCTCGGACCCAACATTTACCTGCCCCGGTTTTATGTGGCAGTAACTGCAGCTCTTACTGTTCCCCTGCTTTATCACCTGGGCACCCGGCTCTATGGGCGCCGGGCAGGTTTGCTAGCTGCTGCTATACTGCTATTTAACGGTATGCATATTTTAGTAACTCATATGGCCTGGTCTAATTGTACTACTCCCTTCTTTTTTACCCTGGCTCTAATTGCTACCTTAAATGCTGAAGAGAAAAAAAGTGGGCCCTGGTTAGTTTTAGCTGCCCTGCTCTGGGCGGCTACTCTCCAGACCCACTCTTCTGCAATCATTTATGTATTGGCTGCCGCTATTTATCTTTTAGGGCCATCGTTTCGCCGGCAAACCGCTATCCAACTGCGCTGGTATTTTACTGCTGTTCTAGCTTTGGTAGGCGGTTACGCCAATATGATATATTTTAATATTATTTCCCGAGGGGGCAGCCTGCGCTGGCTTAGCCACAAATCTTACGCATTGGAGCTGGAACCTGGATTAATCTCTTACCTGAAGAACTTGCACAATATGCTGGTGGAACTTTTACGTACACTAAGTTCCACCTATAGCAGCCATGACCACCTGCTGCAATACCTGACCAATCCCCTCTTTAGTCTGAGTCTATTGCTCTTACTGGTGGGAAGTGTTCTAGCATGGAGACAAAAAAAGGCCTTACCTTTATGGATGGTATCTGCCGGGTTTTTAATCATACCTATTTTAAATGAACGCTATAGTTTTTTCCTGGCTA
>CAZAZH010000077.1:0-8803 GCA_964489585.1 uncultured Syntrophomonas sp. | reverse complement strand
AACTATAGCGTTCATTTAAAATAGGTATGATTAAAAACCCGGCGGATACCATCCATAAAGGTAAGGTCCTTTTTTGCCTCCATGCCAGAACACTTCCCACTAGTAAGAGCAATAGGCTCAGACTAAAGAGGGGATGAGCCAGGTATTGCAACAGGTGGTCATGGCTGCTATAGGTAGAACTTAATGTGCGTAAAAGTTCCACCAGCATGTTGTGCAGGTTCTTCAGGTAAGAGATTAACCCAGGTTCCTGCTCTAATGCATAAGATTTACGGCTAAGCCAGTGCAGGCTGCCACCACGGGAAATAATATTAAAATATATCATATTGGCATAACCGCCTAGCAGCGCTAGAAAAGCAGTAAAATACCATTGCAGTTGGATACCGGTTTGCCGGCGAAACGATGGCCGTAAAAGATAAATAGCGGCAGCCAATACATAAATGATTACAGAAGAGTGGGTCTGGAGAGTAGCCGCCCAGAGCAGGGCAGCTAAAACTAACCAGGGCCCACTTTTTTTCTCTTCAGCATTTAAGGTAGCAATTAGAGCCAGGGTAAAAAAGAAGGGAGTAGTACAATTAGACCAGGCCATATGAGTTACTAAAATATGCATACCGTTAAATAGCAGTATAGCAGCAGCTAGCAAACCTGCCCGGCGCCCATAGAGCCGGGTGCCCAGGTGATAAAGCAGGGGAACAGTAAGAGCTGCAGTTACTGCCACATAAAACCGGGGCAGGTAAATGTTGGGTCCGAGAACCTTAAATAGACCTGCCAGGATATAATTATGCATAGCGCCTATATCATGGGCGGCATTATGCAGGGGTAAAAGCTGCCCTGTGTATATTAGGTAAGCCAGGCTTACCTCTTTTAGCTCATCAATAAAGCGGGGTATTTCCCACAACCAGGGCAGGCGCAGCCCCAGCGCAGCAATAAAGACCCCGAGCAGGAGTCCACTTCTAAGTATATTGCGATTACCGCCAGGGAGTGCATAAGAATTAAAAAATAAGGCGTTTCTAACCCGAAAGAGATCAACCAGCATTTGGACCGGAGCCAGCAACGGGTTAACCCGACTGCCGTTGCAATCAATCGCCTTAACCTCCAATTCAGCTATTTCGTAACCTAGAGCTCGGGCCAGGGTCAATATTTCTACATCAAAAGCAAACCCATTAAGGCGCTGGCGGCAAAAGATTTCTCGGGCGGCTTGATAATGAAACCCTTTTAGACCGCACTGGCTATCCTTTATCCCAGGAAGTAAGATAGCCTGTACCAGCTGATTAAAGCATTTACCCATTAGATGCCTTTGCCAGGATTCACCTTCAATACGCTGACCATTTGTTCCATGACGGCAGGCGATGGCGATACTGTTTCCTGCTTTCAATTTGGCTACTAGAGATTCAATATGCCTGGGAGTAAAAGTATTATCAGCATCTGCGAAAATTAAAAACTCCCCCCGGGCAGCTAGTATACCAGTACGTACCGCTTTTCCTTTACCTTGATTACGCTCATAGGAAATACAGGAAATCTGGGGAAAGGTTCTAGCTATATGCCGGGTTACCGTTGCCGTTGTATCGGTGCTGCCATCATCAACTACTATTATTTCCACTGGAAACGAAGATGGGAGGATTGATGCCAGGTTTTGCAAGCGTTCCGGAAGGCGAAGAGCCTCGTTATAAGCCGGAATAACAATACTAATAAGACCGGGCTGGTAAGGGGGGAACTTAGCTGCGCTATCGTATTTTTTAAATACCCAGTGGCGGTAACTTATAAAGTTCCAGCTGGCTGATAGGATGGCAGCCAGTAACTTTGCGACATTGAGCGCCGAACTGGTGGGAGCAGTTCCAGGCCATAATAGTAAGGGTACGAGCCCGACGGTTACAGTATTGATAATCATTCCAGTTAGGGAAGCCGTAAGAAACTTGGGTAGCTGAGCCGTGTAATTAGGGTCACTGGATTTAAAGGTCCAGATGCGATTTAAAATGTAGCTGTTAACTATAGCGACTAAAACGGCGGTGATATTTATTAATAGTAAACCCGGGCCGGTTCTAATGCCGCTTGCAGAAATAAGCAAGTTAAATACAGCAAAATCAATGCCGGTATTTAACAGTCCCACAATAACAAATCTATATATCTGCCCTAACATATTACGATCCCTTCTGTTAATAAACCCCCTATAAGTAGGCACCTAAAATTTTAGGCTCGGCTGGGCAGCTCGATACTCAGCTCAATCTTGATTTGATAGCGTTGCTTATTTATAGCCGCTGAGTGCCGGCGAGGGTCTGCCCCTACAAGTACCCCTCCCCCGTTACTCCTCATCCCTCCCCCTCATCCCGTGTTTGTTTTTTCGAATGGGATATATAGATTATTTCCAGATTGCGCTATTTAATGCACTTAACTGCTAAGGCAGGTTTTAAGGCGGAATCGGCGAAGTAATGTAAAACTACTAAAAAGAGGGAGAGATATTTGTGCCACTACCATTACAAAGAATCAGAATTTTGGACTTATCCCGGGGAATAACCGGAGGCTTTTGCTCGCAACAATTGGCTGATTTTGGGGCCGAGGTAATAAAGGTAGAAAATCCTGCAGGTGGCGATATATTACGTTACCAGCCGCCTCTTCTGGAAGGAGCAGGTACCCAGTTTTATATGGTGAACCGTAATAAGAAGAGTATCACCCTTAATCTGCGTCCGCAGGAAGGCAAGGACATATTTATGAAATTGGTTAAGGTTAGTGACGTAGTAATTGACCAATTTCGGCCTGGTGTAATGGAGCGTTTAGGATTAGGTTATGAGGTGCTAAAAAAAATTAACCCGGGTATTATCTACTGCAGCTTAAGTGCTTATGGAATGACCGGCACTATGCGGGACCTGAGTGGCCACGACCTAAATTTCCGGAGTATGTCAGGTATGTTGAGCCTTATGCGGGATAAAGATAATATGCCCCAACATTCTCCTATTTCAGTAGCAGCACTGGCTGGAGGGGGCTTGTATGCCGCCCTGGGTATAATGCTGGCCTTGTACCAACGAGAGAAAACGGGTCAGGGGCAGCTTTGTGAAATAGCTATGGTAGATGGAGCCTTAACTTTTATGGTTGAGGTTTTAGCTCAGTGGGCGGGTACGGGTGAGCTTGCGCAGCGAGGGGATAAAGTCATGCCCGGAAATAATGCTTATTACAACATTTACCGAACAAAAGATGATAAGTATCTAAGTTTGGGAGCAATCGAAACGAAATCCTGGGAAGAATTCTGCAATATGATGAGCAAAAGTGAATACGTAAGTCTGCAAGGGGATATGGAAAGGCAAGAAGAAATATACCAGGGTATTCAAGAAGTTTTTCTTACCCGAACCCGGGATGAGTGGGTAGAATTTTTTGCTGGCCATAATGTGCAACTTACTCCTGTATTGGAAGTGGATGAAGTTGTAAACCACCCTCAGATGCAAGAAAGGAAAATGATTCACTGGATGAAAGACTTTAAGGGTTCAGGCATAGATATGCCTTTAACTGGAATACCTATTAAACTTTCCAACGGTCCGGAAGAAATCAACACCAGTTTTCCTAAACTGGGAGAAAATAATTATGAGGTTTTATCTCTGTTAGGATATAGTGACGAAAAAATAACGGCTTATAAAAATAATGGAGTTATATAAAGATGCTCTACATAGTAATATCACCTGTTGGTCACATGGAATTAATTGACTTTAATGGTAGGCGTTAATCCCTTATTATTGGACATTTGCGGATTGTTGACCAAATAATATTGTTAAATACAAATATAATTATTTAAGTTATAATACTTATTAAGTGGAAGTATATACCCCGCTTGTAAATAAAAGGCAGGGGTAGAATTTTAAGGGGGGTTTAGAAAATGTATACAGAAGAGTACAAACGTAAACTGGTCAGTGCAGAAGAAGCAGTAAAGGTAGTTAAATCGGGGGACATTGTGGATTACAGTTTCTTTTGTGGTAAACCGGTAGTCTGCGATCAGGCGCTGGCGAAAAGGACAGAGTTAAAAAATGTTCAGGTTTATTGCGCGGTTACCGTTCCACCAGTACCAGAAGTCGCCAAAGTAAAAGACAGCTTTATCTACAATGACTGGCAGTTCAGTAAAGTATCTCGTATCTTACAGTCTTATGGATTATGCTACTATAGCCCCATTTTGTACCATGATGCCTGCCGTCTTTATCGTGACAATATCGCTCCTCATCGTAATGTGATGATGGCCCAGGTTACTCCTATGGACAAATTTGGATACTTTAATCTGGGGCCTCAGAATTCAGAAACTCTGGCCAACATACAAATGGCTGATACAGTAATAGTTGAAGTAAATAAGAACCAGCCCTATTGCCTGGGTGGAGCAGAGGAGTCGGTTCATATCAGTATGGTGGATTTTATCGTAGAAGCCCCGGATGACCAAAAACTGCCTGATATACCCGGTATTAAACCTACCGAAATTGACAAGGCCATTGCCAACCATCTGATGGAATATATCCATGATGGGTGCTGCGTACAGCTTGGTATTGGGGGTATGCCTGGTGCGGTAGGTACGGCTATTGCGGAATCGGACTTAAAAAACCTGGGTGGGCACACTGAAATGTTTGTTGATGCTTATGTGGACATGATTGAAGCTGGTCGTATGAACGGTATGGCCAAAAATTTTGACCGGGGCAGGGTAGCCTATACGTTTGCCATCGGTAGCCAGCGTATGTACGATTTTATGGATAATAATCCGGTTTGTGCCTCTTATCCGGTTAACTATACTAATGATCCCAGGGTTATATCCGGATTGGATAACTTTATTTCTATTGTCAATGCGGTGGAAGTTGACCTCTACTCTCAAGTAAATGGTGAAAGTAGTGATACCGTCCAGATTTCAGGTAACGGTGGTATGTGGGACTTTGTCATGGGAGCTCAGTGGTCTAAAAATGGTAAGAGCTTCATTTGTTTGGCTTCTACTTATAATGATAAGGAAGGTAACTTAAAATCCCGGATTGTTCCTACATTTGCTCCATCTTCGATTACTACTGTTTGTCGTCAGATGGTAGACTATGTTGTTACTGAATATGGTGCGGTGCGCTTAAGAGCCAAACCTACCTGGTGGAGAGCGGAAGAGCTAATTTCTATAGCTCATCCGGATTTTCGCGACGAATTAATTAAAGAAGCACAAAGGATGAATATTTGGACCAAAACTAATAAAATTGAGTAATAAGGTAGCAATTATAGTCTTGCCAGATTAGTTACCCTGGGTTATTATAATACGAGTCTTAGCTATAGTTTTATAAGGAGCACAGTTAGCAATGAATAACATGGAAAAACTTATATTAGAGATCGAAGAACTACGGACTCAGTTAAATGACCAGGGCAAACGCAGGGGATTACATGATAATGACGTATTAAAAAAAAGCGAAATTCTTGATAAATTAATAAATCAGTACTACCTGTTACTTAGGGAGGAAACTAGCAAAACGGCTCACTAGTCTGGTCCGGGAATCGAAGGCGAGTAAGCATTAAAAAACACCACTCATCTTATATGATGAGTGGTGTTTTATTACCGAATTTAAGCAAATGGTCTGGCTTTACCTTTATCGATATTATGCATAACCATCAATAGTTGGTTACGGTTTTCCATGTGTAGGGCAGCTTCTAGTCCAGCACATTCCAGATTCTGGTTGATAGCTTCCTTGGTGCAGCGGATAGCCAGAGGCTCTTTACTTACTATATCAGCAGCCAACTCCAGAGCAGTTTCCAGCAATTTATCTCGGGGAACACAACGAGAGGCCAAGCCTAAATTCATAGCTTCTTCAGCCTGCATAAAACGGCCCGTTAGTAAGAACTCATAGGCTCGTCCCGTACCGATATGACGGGGTAGAAAATAGCTCGAGCCCATATCTGCTCCTCCTAATCCTACATTAATATAGAAAGCCGAAAAACGAGCATCAGGTGTAATAATACGGATATCCGAAGCGATGGCAAAACTGAAACCTGCACCCGCTGCAGCTCCGTGGATTAAGGCAATAATCGGTTGAGGAATCTTACGCATAGCCAGTTGTAGTTCCGCCAATTGGTTTTGGTATTCATAAAAAACTGGGGCTTGCATCAAATCTTCAGGAATGCCCTCTTTTACATCTACCCCCCCGCAGAATCCTTTATCTCCTGCGCCTTGCAGGATTACCACCCTGGTATTAAAATCATGTCTCAATTTAGCCCAGAGATCTGTAAGATCATCTAACATAGCACGATTTACAGCATTAAGCTTTTCTGGGCGGTTTAAAGTCAGCAGCATAATACCCTGGTCCAGCATCTCAATTTTCAGGGTACTGTAGTTACTATAATCCATCCTGACCCCCTCCTATTTATTTATATATTTATCAATTCGATTACTGTAGAGGAAATTCCTTCCTGGTTGGCGGTAGGACTAGCACCCCTTGCCGGAAAGGCCTATAGATGATAAAATTTTATATCATTGCATTCCCAGTAATTTTGAAGGAGGGCATTATAATTATGGGTAAAATTCGTCTTTATGCGGATAATGCTTGTGATTTAGATTTGGAATTGCTGGAACAAATACAAGTCAAAATGTTTTTTATGCCGGTTACTGTAAAAGATAAGACCTACCGTGACCGTTTAACTATTAGCCCTGGTGAATTCTACCGCCTAATTGCTGAACCCGGGGTCCTACCTATGACCGCACAGATAACCCCGGTGGAGTTTCAGAAGGAGTTTGAACAGGTGATGAAGGAAAGTGATGATGATATTATCTATATTGCATTTTCCTCCGGTCTCAGTGGTACATACCAGTCTGCCTGTATAGCCCGGGACACGGTAAATCCGGAGCGAATAAGCATAATAGACTCACAGAGTGCTTCCGTAGGCTATGGCCTCACCGTAATTAAGGCTGCCCATGATATTGCCGCCGGTAAGAGCAAACAGGAGGTAATTGCCGGAATAATAGATAACATAGAGCGTATCCAGCATATATTTATTGTGGGTAATTTCGAAATGTTAAAAAGGGGAGGTCGTATCGGTGCAACCTCTGCTGCCCTGGGTAACCTCTTAAACATAAAACTTATTGCACATTTTATAGATGGTTCAATTCACCCCCTGGAGAAGGCTCACGGGATTAAAAAGGCCAAGAAAAGGCTCCTGGAAGTAATGGAGGAGAGGGGCTATCAACTGTCGGAACAGTTAATAGGAATCAATCATTCTAATGACCTTGAGGGTGCTCTGGAGATTAAGAAATTAATTGAAGATAAATTTGGCTGCAAGGAATTCGTGATTTCGGAGATTGGTGCGGCTATCGGGTCCCACGTAGGTGCCGGCACCTATTCGGTGTTTTTCCTGACTCCCCCGCGGGAATAGCCGCAGGTGTAGGGAACGGCCCCTGTGCCGTTCCGTCATAGGTTAACTACCTGCCCAGGATTTGCTCATAAAGAGCGATATAATCATCTACCATTCTTTCCTGGCTGAAACGTTCTTTAACCCACCGGTAGCATTCCTTTCTATCTAATTCTCTTATCAGATCCAGCTTTTCACAGGCTTCATCTGCATTATTAACCAGGAAACCTGTATGACCATCCTTTATCACCTCCGGCATTGAACCTCGCTTAAAGGCAATGACCGGTGTTCCGCAGGCCATAGATTCTACCACACTTAGGCCAAAGGGCTCATCAAAATGAATGGGATGCAGTAGGGCATAAGCCTGCCCTAATAACTGTTTACGCTGGACCGGGCCTACCGAACCCAGGTAAAATATATTCTGGTTGTCCACATGAGGAGCAACCTGAACATTGTAGTAATCCTTATCCTGGATAATTCCTGCAATGTATAATTTAACCCCACAGCGGTGAGCAATCTTAATGGCATCGGCAGTCCCCTTATCCGGGTGGATACGTCCGAAATACAGCAGATAATCTCCAGGCTGTTCAATCAGGGCAAATTCGTTTAGGTTGATACCGTGATAAACCGTAGCCAGGTAATTTAGCC
This sequence comes from uncultured Syntrophomonas sp., assembly GCA_964489585.1. Classification (GTDB taxonomy): domain Bacteria; phylum Bacillota; class Syntrophomonadia; order Syntrophomonadales; family Syntrophomonadaceae; genus UBA4844. The sequence goes on along the minus strand of CAZAZH010000077.1, from coordinate 832 downwards.
CGGGGTCACGGTCAGCATCGCTAATAGATACGTAATAATTATCCCGGTTATACTCCCGGTAAATAGGCAGGATTTTACGGGAAGAAAAACCATGAATGGTGGTAAGCATAGGGGTATCTACCAGGCGGCTATAGGATAAGGGCATAAAGTCATAATTATTATGAATTAAATCAAACTTATGAGCCTGTTCAAAAAGATGAGCTATGTGCATGGCTTCCCAAACCTTGGGGTCAATATTAGGGTCTTCCTCATAAGGAAAAGGGCATATATACTGCAAGCGGGCCGAGGTTTGTGAATCTCCGGTGGCAAATAGAGTAACATCAATACCTTTTTGTACCAAACCTTCAGCCAGCAGTGAAACTACTCTTTCCCAGGGGCCGTAATGGCGGGGAGGAGTTCTCCAGGCAATCGGCGACAACAAAGCTATTTTCATATCTGACAACTCCTTTCAGGTCTACCTTAGTCATAATAGATTCTTTCCCCCAAGACAGTAAAATAATCCAGTATGCTCATCTGATAGCATACTGGATTATTAAACATACTTCAAATTTTTAAACTGTACCACTGGCTTTAGGTGAAAATTGGGCTGTCAAACTGTCCTTCAGTGTCTATTTTCTTACTAAACCCGTCATGCCCGGAGGACGCAACCACGAATGAAAATTCCCGTGGCTTTCGTGGGTGTCATCCTGAGCGTAGCGAAGGATCTGATATGATATTCCTGGTGCAAGATCCTTCACTTCGTTCAGGATGACAAGGAAAGTTATTTTCTTACTTATCTTATTCCACTGCAGCTATGGCAAAAACAACGTAGGTTTCGTAAACCTGAGCCAAT
>CAZAZH010000076.1:0-8940 GCA_964489585.1 uncultured Syntrophomonas sp. | reverse complement strand
TGAAGGCAATAATAATTGGTGCCGGTAAAGTAGGATTTAGTATAGCTCAGTTGCTTTCTAAAGAAGACCATGACGTAGTTATAATTGAACAATCTTCGGAGCGCCAGGAGATACTGGAGGAGACTCTGGATGTCCAGGTGATTGGCGGCAGTGGGTCTTCTACATCTGTTTTGGAGGCGGCCGGGGTCCGCAGCGCAGATATGCTGCTGGCAGTGACTGAACATGATGAACTTAATATGGTATCCTGTTTGCTAGGTAAAAAATACGGGGTCAAAACTACCGTGGCCCGGGTACGTAACCCGGAATACCTGGAAGTGAGAGATTTCGATTTTAAGGAAGCCATAGGGATAGATTTAATTATAAATCCGGAACGGGTTACCGCACTGGAGATAGCCAAAATAGTTAGTCACCCTGAGGCTATGAACGTGGATTTTTATGCAATGGGCAAGGTACAAATGCTGGAGTTGGAGATTAAGAAAGAATCGCCCCTGGTGGGGAAAAAGATTAAAGAACTGGACACTGCAATTCCCTACAATATTGTTTGTATTGAGCACCAGCAGAAAATTTTGGTTCCGTGGGGTGAAGATATCCTGCATGAAGGTGACCGTATACACCTGATGGCACGGACTAACGAAATGCGGGAAGTTGAAAAGATGCTGGGCTTTCATACCCCGCGAGTAGACCATATTACCATACTGGGGGGAGGCCGTACCGGATTTTATCTGGCTCAGATTCTAGAACAAAGCCGCCCGGAACTGCAAATAAAGATTATCGAGAAAGACCTGATGCGAGCCCGGCAGATATCAGCGAAGCTTAAGCACTCCCTGGTAATTCAGGGAGACGGCAGCGATTACCAGTTGCTGCAGGAAGAGAGTATTGGGAACTCGGATTTGTTTGTAGCGGTAACAGATGATGACAAGATAAACGTGCTATGCTCTCTAATAGCAAGCAACCTGGGAGTCAAAAAGGCTATTTGCCAGGTTAAACGTACTGATATTATGCCTCTGGTGGAACAGATCGGCATTGATACCATTTTAAGCCCTCGTATGCTTACTGCCGGGGTTATATTAAAGTACTTGCGTCGGGGAGATATTATTTCGGTTACGGTTTTTGGCGATGACCGGGCGGAAATGCTGGAATTGTTGGCTCAGCCGGGCTCTTCCGCAGTTAATAAAGAACTGCGCCACATTAGATTCCCCAGTGGTTCCGTAATTGGTGCGGTAATGCGGGATGAGAGGGTTATTATTCCTGACGGCACTTTTCAGATTAAGGCGCACGACCGCTTAATGGTGTTTTCCATGCTAAAGAGTATTCACAAAATTGAACGTCTTTTTGCGCGGGGGTAAACGATATTGATTCGACCGGCAGTAATTATAAGCCACCTGGGGTTATTGATTCTAATAATAGGGGTAGCCATGCTAAGCTGCTTACCCTGGTCCATCGTTTATAAAGAAGACGTGATTATAAGTATAAGCCTGGCGGCGGCGGTGACCATTATTAGCGGCCTCTTGCTTAAACAACTTTTTTCTACCGGGGAGAGTATTAACTTTAAAGAAAGTTTTGCCCTGGTAAGTCTGGGATGGATACTAGCATCAGTTTTTGGGAGCCTGCCTTTTATATTTTCTGGTTATCTGCCCAACTTTGCTGACGCTTTTTTTGAAACGGTTTCTGGTTTCACCACTACTGGAGCCAGTGTAGTTAAGGACGTGGAAGCCTGGCCACGGGGATTAATGTTCTGGCGCTGTCTCACCCAGTGGTTAGGAGGTATAGGCATTATAGCGCTCTTTATTGCCGTTATAGCCGGTATGGGGGCCGGGGGCAACCAGCTTTTTAAGGCTGAGGTACCGGGAGGCTCGATAACCGACAGAATAAGCCCCCGCATCCGCGAGATGGCCCAAAAACTATGGTTAACTTATATTATAATAAGTATTGTCTGTTTACTTCTGTTGCTGATATTTGGCATGAATCTTTTTGACGCCCTCTGCCATACTTTTGCTACCATGGCTACCGGGGGGTTTTCTACTAAAAATGCCAGTATTGGCTTTTATAGCAGTCCCTATATTCAATGGACTATAACTATATTTATGTTTATAGCAGCTACTAATTTTTCTCTGCATTATTTGGCCTACAAAGAGCGTAGACCGGCAGTTTACTTTAAGAATGCAGAATTCAGGTTTTATGCCGGGATAGCACTAATTGCCTCTGTTATAGTGGCCCTGGGTTTACATTTTGCTGGAGGCATGGGGGGATGGGAAGAGAAAATTAGGTTGGCCAGTTTTCAGGTAGTTTCTATCATGTCTACTACCGGATACGCTACGGCTGATTTTGACCTGTGGCCGACCATGTCAACCGGCGTGCTATTCTTAATGATGTTTGTAGGTGGGTGTATAGGCTCTACCGGCGGAAATATAAAGCCGGGTCGTTATTTGATTATAATACGCCGGGCACTTATGGAATTTCAAAAAATGGTGCACCCCAAAGCAGTCTTAACTATGCGTTATGGAGGCCGGGTTTTAAATGAGGACCTGGTGAGCAATGTGGTACAGTTTTTCTGTCTTTATATTATGCTGGTGGCTCTGGGGGTACTGGCTTTAACTATGCTGGGTATTGATATAATGAGCAGCCTGACTGCTACTGCATCCTGTCTGGGGAATATTGGGCCAGGTTTTGCCGCGGTAGGACCTACCCAGAACTATTCCTTTATTCCCGATGTGGGCAAGTACTTGTTAAGTGCGCTGATGCTGATCGGACGCCTGGAGATTTTCCCCATGCTGGTATTATTACTACCTGCTTATTGGAAGCAGTGATATAGTGAGGGGTAAGGCGTAAGGCGTAAGGGGTTAGGGGTTAGGAGTTAGGAGTAAGAGGTTAGGAGTAAGAGGTTATCATACCTGACGGCAAATTTCCGGATTAAGGCTTAAGGTCGCTGATGGTGTTTTTCATGAGTAGAGTATTTGCAAGACTGGGCGTCTTTTGTACGGGGGTAGGGTATTTTGATTCGACCGGCAGTAATTATAAGTCAGCTGGGATTATTAATCCTGATAGTTGGCCTGGCCATGCTTACCTGTTTGCCCTGGTCTATTATACATAAAGAAGAGGTAATTGTAAGCATAAGCCTGGCGGCAGCGGTGACCATTATTAGTGGCTTTTTACTTAAATATCTTTTTTCTACCGGGGAGAGCATTAACATAAAAGAAGGTTTTGCCCTGGTAGGACTGGGATGGATAATAGCATCTGTTTTTGGCAGCCTGCCTTTTTTGTTTTCCGGTTACCTGCCCAACTTTGCCGACGCTTTTTTTGAAACGGTTTCTGGTTTCAGCACTACTGGAGCTACTGTAGTTAAAGACGTGGAAGCCTGGCCGCGGGGACTAATGTTCTGGCGCTGTCTTACCCAGTGGCTGGGAGGTATGGGGATAATAGTTTTGTTTCTAGCCCTTATAGCCGGTATGGGGGCCAGGGGCACCCAGCTTTTTAAGGCTGAAGCACCGGGAGGCCCAATAATTAATAAAATTAGTCCCCGTATCCGCGAGACCGCCCAGAAACTATGGCTCACCTATATTATAATCAGTATAGCCTGTTGTCTTATGCTGTTGATTTTTGGGATGAATCTTTTTGATGCCCTTTGCCATACTTTCACTACCATGGCCACCGGGGGGTTTTCTACTAAAAATGCCAGCATCGGATTTTACAGCAGTCCTTATATTCAATGGACCATAATTATATTTATGTTTATAGGGGGAACTAATTTTTCGCTGCATTATCTGGCCTATAAAGGCCGTAATCCCGCAGTCTATATTAAAAGTCCGGAATTTCGACTATATGCCGGAATTGCACTGACCGCGAGTTTCCTGGTAGCTCTGGGATTATATTGGGGTGGTGACATAGGGAAATGGGGGGAACAGATAAGGCTGGCCAGTTTTCAGGTAGTTTCTATCATGACGGGTACCGGGTATGCTACAGCCGACTATAACTTGTGGCCATCCACGGCAACCGGAGTACTGTTCCTGATGATGTTTGTAGGCGGCTGTATAGGTTCTACCACCGGAAATATAAAAGTGGGCCGTTACCTGATTTTAATACGCCGGGTGCTTATGGAGTTAAAAAAAATGATACATCCCAAAGCAGTCTTAACTATGCGTTCTGGTGACAGGGTTATAAATGAAGATTTGGTGAGCAACGTAGCCCAGTTTTTCTTTTTGTATTTTATGTTTTTAGCTCTAGGAGTAGTGGGATTAACTCTACTAGGTTTAGATGTAACCAGCAGCCTGACCGCCAGTGCCGCCTGTCTGGGAAATATAGGACCCGGTTTTGCCGCCGTAGGCCCCACCCAGAACTATGCCTTTATTCCTGATATGGGTAAGTACCTGTTAAGTGCACTCATGCTAATCGGACGCCTGGAGATTTTCCCCATGCTGGTTCTATTAGTGCCGGCCTATTGGAAGCAGTAGATAGTGAGGGTTGAGGAGTTAGGAGTTAGGAAAGAATCTGGTCCTTTAATAGAGACTAATATTCCCAGGTTCAGTGGTCGGCCGGGCAGACACAGGGGTCTGCCCCTATAATCCCCTGGGTATCATCCAGTAATTCGCGGGCTACTAGCAGGAGTTTATGGGCGGAGGGGGTTCGTAATTGCTTGACATCCAGGTCATTAATGCGGATGCGGTCGAGACCGTCAGCATCCTTAAAAACCAGATATAGCTTAAACATGTGCTCGGGATCACTTACTTTGTAGTCTTTTACCAAACGTTCTACTTTGTAATCGCTGATACAATGATTTTCGATAATAAAGCGGAGTATTTCCTGGCTTTCTGTTTCTCCATTAAACAAACCATACTGCAAGACTTTCTGATAACTTTCGCGGCCATGTTCTGGATCGAAGTTATCGTTACTGCGGCCGATGTCATGATATAAAGCTGCCTGGCATAACAGAACCCGGTCAGTCTCACCAAGTCCTTCCATCCAGGACAGCATCAGGCTTAAGAGCAAAACCCTGCGAGTATGAGAAATACCATGGATACCGCCTGGTTTATGGAAACACTCATTTTTAATCATGGGGCAATAGTTGTGGTAAAGCTTTAGTATACCCTGGCGTTCTAACTCCGGCATTAAATCGACCAAACTTAGAAATTTCATTTCTTCAATCTCCTCTACATCCCCCGGAGAACATATAATCTCCTTATAATTACGGTATTTGACATTGGCTACTACCCGGTTTTTATGAATTTTTCCCCGGTATATGCGACCCTTAACCTGGTGCTGGCGAGAAAAATAAATAGCAGTATTGATATCCAGAGTCCAGGAGGAAGATTGGGATACCGGGTTATCTGAAATATGCCCCCGGTATATTTCCGCATAGTTTTGTTGGTCATAGGGTAGTTTAAGGTTGCTGTGGCGGTAGTTTCGAATAATATGTATAAATTCAGGTTGGAAGTCTTCCAGTTTAAGATTGCAGCGGGAAAAAGTATACCAGAACAGGCGATATTTATCCTTATCCGGGATACGGGGAAAAAGTTTAAGGTAAGTTTCCAGGGCAATCCGACTATCAATCAGGTTAAAAAACGAAGTATAATCTCCTTTTTGCAGGCAAGTTTGTAAACGGGCAGTTTGCAGGTTAATTTCCTGAGCAATAAACATAGCTTCCAGGGTATGAGGGTTAAAGGCCGGAATATCAATAAGTACGTAATCCCGCCAATATGCAAACCAGGAAAAAGGGGTGAATTTATTAAAATAGAAATCTCCTATGTTTTTACCTATCCCCTCCAGATAAGATTTGCATTCCTCATAGCGAAATCTTTTAGGGCGGAAAGGCATCCCGGCTATTTCGTTTACGGGTACCAATGAATTGGTAAATATTAGTATGTGGTTACTAATCTGTTCTTTTATTTCCAAAAAAAGCGCTCCTAAAATATTGTAAGGGGAAGGATATCTAAACTATATTATACAATGTCTGCAAATATTGTGAAGAACCCTGACATTAAGCAAAAAATAACCGGGCAATTTAATTACCCGGTTATTTTACATATATTAGAGCAGTTTTAATAACTTTTAACTGCGCGGATTTTCCCATTTGTTTACCGAACCCTGGCTTAAGCGGTCGATTATTATAGCCAGAACCACTATCGCCCAGCCCGCCTCGAAGCCACGGCCCACATCAATACGGTTAACTGCTAATAGTACTTCTTCACCTAATCCTCCCGCTCCTACCATGGCGCAGATAACCACCATAGACAAAGCCATCATGGTAGTCTGGTTAACCCCGGCTAAAATCGAAGGTAGGGCCAGGGGAAAACGAACCTCCTGCATCAATTGCCAGGGAGTAGCTCCAAAAGCTATAGCAGCCTCCTGAACGGAAGCCGATACTTGTCTGATTCCCAGGTTGGTCAGGCGTTGCACCGGGGGTACCGCATAAATAAAGGTGGCCACAATAGCAGGTACCTTGCCCAGGTCAAAAAGCATCATAGCAGGAATTAGGTAAACAAAACTGGGCATAGTTTGCATGGCGTCCAACAATGGGGTAAAGGCTGCATTGACCCGATCGGAAACCCCCATGGCTATCCCGGCAGGAATACCCAGGAGCAGGGCCAGGAGCACTGAAACTATAACTAAGGAAAGAGTTTGCATGGCAATGGGCCAGAGGCCAAACATACCGACCGTAAATAATAGCACCCCGGGTAATAAAGTCTTTATTACATTATGGGTTAAACGCCAGGCCAATAAGGTTACCAGTATAATCCACACCCACCAGGGAACACCCAGCAGAACTGCATCAATATTTAAAATCAAGGTGCGCATACTATTAGAAAAGGCATCAAAGGCCGGGCCACAGGTAAGGTTAAGCCAGTCTACAAAATCTTTTACATATGGTGCTACATGATAATTAAATTGCTGGGGAAACAAATTACTCACCTCCCGGAGCCGGCTGCTATTTTCCCCTGTTTACCACCTATTAGCGGAGTCAGATTACTTACTTTTTTCTTTCCTTCAGCCGTCTCGGTTAACAAAGATACCTGTTTTTCATTCTGGACAAAGCGCTTAACATATTCATCCGCCGGATTCGTTACAATATCGCGGGGAGTTCCTTCCTGAACAAATAGGCCTTGCTTCATAACTGCCATACGATCCCCCAGGCGTAAGGCCTCATTGAGGTCATGGGTAACAAAAACCATGGTTTTTTTAAGCTCTGCCTGCAAGCGCAAAAGTTCATCCTGCATTTCCCCGCGAATCAGGGGATCCAGGCCACTGAAGGGCTCATCCAACAAGAGCAAATCAGCATCCTGTACCAACGCCCGGGCTATTCCTACCCTTTGCTGCATACCTCCGGAAAGATGTTCCGGGTAATGCTGGGTCCATTTCAGCAGGCCTACTTTTTCTATAGCTTGCAGGGCTCGCTTTTCCCTTTCCTTACGTTTTACTCCCTGCAGTTTAAGTCCAAAAGATACGTTTTCCAATACGGTTCTATGGGGCAATAGGCCATAGTGCTGGAAAACCATAGCAATCTGGGTACGACGGAATTCGGTAAGTTCGTTTAAGCCCATGGCCGTTACATCCTGGCCTTTTACCCATATATGACCGTAATCAGGTTCAATCAAGCGTAAAAGGCAGCGGATTAAGGTAGACTTACCGCTACCAGAAAGCCCCATGATAACATATACTTCACCCTGTTTTAGTTTAAAAGAAACATCACGTACGGCCACTACCTGACCGTTTACATCACTACTGCCGGATAAATAATCCTCCATGTGCAGGGTACTATCTTTTTCTACGAATACTTTCCAAAGGTTTTCTACTTCCAGCAGATAGGGACTGCTTTCCATAGTTATTTCACCTCTTCCAATGCCTTATCAACCCTGGCGGCCACATCTTCTGGAATCCAGGATTTCCATACCTCAGGATATTTCTTTAAGAAATAGATAGCCGCTGTGTCTGATTTGCCATCGTTATCACTCATATACGCCAGAAAATCATTATTTTGTTCCAGGGTGGTAGCATAGTTTTTAAGAAATGCTACTATTTCAGGTGCATTCTCTTCCAGTTTACTGTTGATGCCAATCAGTACCTCGGCGCTAGGATAGGCACAGCCCTTGTTTTCGTCCCATGCAGCCTGGTCATACTCGGGTTCTTCCAGCAAGGTCATATCCAGTTTACCCATAACCCAGGTAGGTTCCCAATAGTATCCCAGCCAGGGTTTACCTTTTTCATAAGCTGTAACCATCGAGGTAGACAAAGCAGCCTCAGAACCAGTACCAAAGACATTGAAACTCTTATCCAGGCCATATGCGTAAATTTTATCCTGGTTATAATCAGTTACCTTCCATCCTGGAGGGCTATTATGGAAACGACCTTTACCTGGAGCCTCGGGATCGGCAAACAGTTCTCGATATTGGGGCAAATCAGTTACTGATTTAAGGTCAGGAGCAACTGGTTTAATGCCACGTTCCTCATCACCTTTAATCATATAAGTAGGAACATACCAGCCCTGGGGGGCATCGGGGAAATTAGTTCCCAGTTGTGTAACCGTACCGTTAGCCAGGACCTCTTCCCAGGCGTCGCGATAATTATCGGCCCAAACTTCCATATAGATATCGATGCTACCTTTACCGAGACCCTGTAATAACGGCAGGGAATCACCAAAAGTGTACTGGCATTCAGGATAGTCGTAGCCATTTTCAATTATAAACGCGGCTATACGGTTATGGACCTGTACACTATCCCAGCTGACATCAGCAAATGTTAACACCGGCTTATCCGAACCGGCATTTTTGTTACCACCGTCACCGCCCCCACATCCAGCTATCAGCAGGGTAACCAGAAAAACAGCAAGCAGCCCCAGGCTTACCAATCGAAAGCGCGGCAAGGAGCGCTCCCGAGAGCGTTCCCGATTACATTTAAATATAGACATAAAAATGAAACCTCCTCACCGGCGGGATACTTTGCGGTGAAGCG
>CAZAZH010000075.1:0-9275 GCA_964489585.1 uncultured Syntrophomonas sp. | reverse complement strand
GCCATAACAAATTCTTCGATATTATTCTTCAGTACCCGGGTGCTAACTGCCAGGCTATTTAAATCTCCTTTACTGATCTCTACATCAAAATGACCGGCATTAGCCATAATGGCATTATCCTTCATTACTTCCATATGCTCTTTACGAATAACATTAACATTACCGGTGACGGTAATAAAAACGTCCCCCCGGCGAGCAGCCTCAGCCATAGGCATCACCCGAAAACCATCCATAATAGCTTCGTTGGCCTTAATCGGGTCTATTTCAGTTACAATTACCCGGGCTCCCAGGCCTTTGGCGCGCATGGAAACTCCTTTACCGCACCAGCCATAACCTACCACTACCACATCTTTGCCTGCTGCTACCAGGTTAGTGGTACGATTAATTCCATCCCAAACTGATTGGCCGGTACCATAGCGATTATCAAACAGGTATTTCATATAAGCATCATTGACGGCCATCATAGGAAAGAGCAAGGCCTGGTCATTATCCATGGACTTAAGCCGAATAATCCCGGTGGTCGTTTCCTCACAGCCGCCGATAATATTTTTTGCTTGTTCGGGACGATCTTTATGCAGGGTGGAAACAACATCAGCACCGTCGTCAATTATAGCGTCCGGCTGGCAGTCCAGCATTAACTGCATAAAGTGTTCATATTCTTCCGTACTCTCACCGTGAATGGCAAAAACGGTAATTCCTGAGTCTACCAGAGCTGCTACCACATCATCCTGAGTAGATAAGGGGTTGCTGGCACAGGCAACTACATTCGCTCCTGCGGCCTGCAGGGTTTGCAGGAGATAACCAGTTTTAGCCTCCAGATGAAGGCAGCAGGCTATAGTTTTATTTTTCAAGGGAAGGGTTTTTTCAAACTCCTTCCGAAGAATATTTAATACCGGCATATATTGCTGTACCCATTCTAATTTCTTGTAGCCATATGGTGCCAGTGACAGGTCCTTGATGATTGATTGTCTGCCCGGAATTTGTTTTGAAGCAATATTCATCTAATTACCCCCAAAATTAATATGTTTAGATACTAAATTGCAAACTTATAGTACATATAGAACATTATAGCAAAAAAACGTACAATGAAAACCGATTATCTGGTAAAATTAATTAACAGTGGTTATTTAAATGAGGGAATATTTGTGAAGGTTTTATTATTTAGCTGGGAATATCCTCCCCATATGTTCGGGGGATTAGGTCAACATGTTTTCGACCTGAGCCGTTTTATGGTGCAACAGGGAGCAGAAATACATATCATAACCCCGAGAGTAGAGAATTGTCCTGATTACCAGGAAGAAAACGGAGTACATATTCATAGAGTGGGTAGTTCCTACCAGGAGGGGGAAAACTTTAAATCCTGGACCTTCAGGTTTAATAGTGATGCCATCCGGGAAGCGGTTGTTATTAATTCCCGCATTGGCGGTTTTGACATTATTCATGCTCATGACTGGCTGGTAGCTTACGCCGGTCGGGCGGTTACCAAAATATTCGAAATCCCTTTGGTCACCACCATCCATGCTACTGAACATGGGCGGAACCTGGGATTACATAATCGTATGCAAATGGAAATAAACGAAATCGAAAAAAACCTGGCACTGGAAGCTGACCGGGTTATATGCTGCAGTCAATATATGCAGGATGAGATTACCTCATTGTTCGGACGTCCCCGGGATGATATTGTCATTATTCCCAATGGAGTAGATCCGGACATTTTCTTGCCTATGCCTACCGATTCAAGATTTAATATAAGTGAAGAAGACAAAGTTATCGTCTTCCTGGGTAGACTGGTACCCGAAAAGGGGGTATGGTATCTGGTTAACAGTTTTTCTCGGGTACTGGCAGAAGTGCCGCAAGCTCGTCTGTATATCGGGGGAAAGGGACCTTTGTTAGGTGAGCTAAAAAGGCTTACCCAGAAACTAGGTCTGGCAGATAAGGTGGTATTTACTGGGTTTGTTTATCATGAAGAGCGTAATTATATCTATCATAAGGCCCGGGTAGCAGTATTCCCTAGCCTGTACGAGCCGTTCGGCATAGTCGCACTTGAAGCTATGGCCACCAGCACACCAGTTATTGTAGGTGATGTGGGTGGATTGGCAGATATAGTGGAAGATGAGGTTACTGGTTTAAAGGTTATTCCGGCTAATGAAGAGGAGTTAGCCAAAGCTATTACCCGGGTGCTAAACGATGAAAGCCTGGCAGATAATCTTTGTAATAATGCCAGTAATATGATTGCTTCAGTTTACAACTGGGAAGTCATTGCCCGGTCCACTATCAGAATTTATGAACAGGTTTTAGAGAAAAAGGGGAAGCAGTTATTTAATTTAGGTTAGTTTCTGGTCTTAAATCTACGTACAATGGTGGAGGAAGGGTGGGGCCAGGTGAAATCAAAAATTTTGCTGGTATTACATAGCCATATTCCCTATGTGAAAAGGCAGGGAAGATGGCCATTTGGTGAAGTGTGGCTATTTGAAGCCATGGCCGAGACTTATATCCCTCTCATACAGGCCTGGATTCGTTTAGAGGATGCAGGTATCAATAATGCCCTCTCATTTAGTTTTAGTCCTACTCTCTTAGAACAGCTTAAATCTACATACATACAACAGGAGTTTATTTCTTACCTCCAAGAACGTGAAGCACTGGCACTTGAAGATGAACGTTATTATATGTCCCGGGGGGAAAAAGATATTGCTCGGATGGCATCTTTTTACCAGCGTTTTTACCGTGATATTAGGCGTGATTTCATAGTAGAGTTCGGGAAGGATATTGTAGGGACCATAAAAAGAGTGCAGGATAAGGGACGGGTTGAAATTATAACTACTGCTGCCACCCATGCCTATCTGCCTTTACTAGATTCCAGAGGTCTGGAGTACCAGGTGCAATGGGGTAAAAGGGTATATGAGCATTATTTTAACCGTGAACCCCAGGGGTTTTGGTTACCTGAATGTGGGTATTTTCATGGTATAGAGGACATTCTCATCGATAATGGTTTTAAATATTTCTATGTAGATAGTCATGCTATTGAAGGAGGAAAACCGATAGAGGTCTTCAGTGAGGGGGGCGAAGAAACGGAGATAGAAATTGCCACTTTTGCTCGCACTGGCTTAAGTACCTACCGACCTTACCGTATTAAAGACAAAGATATAACTGTTTATGGACGCAATTCCATGGTGAGTCATCAGGTTTGGTCAGCTGACTATGGTTACCCTGGGGATTCGGACTACCGCGAGTTCCATAAACAGGATCAGCGTTCTGGTTTTAAATATTGGAAGGTTACAGATCGCAGAACCCTGAATGGAAAGCAGATATATAACCCTGAACAGGCAACTCTACGAGCGAAACAGCATGCGGTTCATTTCGTTAAAAGTTTAGAAGAAAACAGCCGGGAAGCTCGCAAGCTAGGGTTTACAACCCCATCTATAGTAGGTTGTTATGATACTGAGCTCTTTGGCCACTGGTGGTGGGAAGGAGTGAGCTGGCTGGAAGAGGTAATAAAGGAGATACATTTTAGCAGTGAACTGGAATTGGCTCTGCCCTATGAAGTAGGACCGGCTAAACATCAGGCCCAGGTATTTGAATCTTCCTGGGGTATGGGCGGAAAACATTATGTCTGGGATAATAACGAGACCGCATGGATGTGGGAAATTATCAAAAAAGCTGGTAAGGAATATGAAGTTTTAAAAAATTATGCTGATGGCAGCGATATACAAAGGCTGGCGGTAGGCCAGGCTCTTAAGGAATTAATGCTTATCCAGAGCAGCGACTGGTTGTTTATGGTAAGCAATAATCTTACCCGGGATTATGCTATGAAACGCTTTTTTGAACACTATACCAAGCTATTGCGGCTTAGCAATTGTTTGCGGAACAACAAAATTGATGAAGAGTTTGTTAAATGGCTGCACCAGATTGAATATGAGGATGATTTCTTTAACCAGATTATACCAGGAGGTTCAATATGAAAGGTTATATTGCATTTTGCCCCCATTTTCATCAACCCCATTTTCAGCTGCATAAAACCAGAGAGGAAGCTTTTACTAACTCCTATTTACCCTGGCTATCATTACTTCAGGAAGCTGTAAACTTGGATTCTTTTTATATTAATCTGCATTTTTCCGGACCTTTTCTCTATTGGATTAGGGATCAGAAGAAAGAGTACCTGGATACCTTTAATACCCTGATGACCAGTGAGAAAGTAGGTATTATCGGAGGACTGGCTGATGAACCTTTTATTCAATTATCTTCCCGGGTAGATGATTACTTATACCAGCTAAAAAAATATGACCAATTACTGCAGGAAACCATAGGGATAAAGGCATCTGATTGGCAGGGTATCCACCTGGTTGAAAGAGAATGCGGTGAAAGTGTGCTTCGGGAAATTACTCGGGCAGCATCACTAATAAAAGCACCAGCTATTTATTACCTCGACGTAGAGACTTTTTACCAGGAACATTTTTCCTATCCCGGTTCAGATAGCGATTATTGCCGCAAACATTTTGGTTTTAATGACCCGGTATCTATAACCACGATCAGCCATATTCCAGAACAGATGCTGTTCTTCCCTCTGCGTGATGAGATAGGGGGACAAGCATTTCATGTTATGCCCATACATAGTCAGTTTCGCTATCAGCTTTTAAAAAGACAAAGCTTTACTACCGATGATACGGTAAGGCTTAAACCAGCACATTACTATTTTTATATCAAAGACGCCCTGGAAAATGCTTATCAAATGGTTAAAAGGTATGGACGGGATATAGAACCGCTCCTGCTTATTTTTGAAGATGCCGAAAAATTTGGACAGTGGAGCAAAGATCCTGAAGGTGATCGGGAATGGCTACTGGAGTTTTTCCGCCTGGTAGATGATGACCCCGACCTGAGTTTTATCGGACTTAAAAGCTACCTTCAATCTCAGGGTTATTTGGATAGCTACCCGGTTGTTAGTAGCCGCAGCTATATTGAGTGGGAAAATTGGACGGCTAAGAGGGGAATAAGGGGAGTTACCTATGGAGATGAAAGGTTACGACGGGTAATTTGTCGCCTGCGAGACGTAGAAAAACTACAGGAAGAGATGGAAAAATCAATTCTGCACGCTTTTCGCCAGAAACTGGGGATTGAACTTCCGCCTCAAATGGACGATATAGTGCAACGGTCTTTGTTGGAATCAGCTGAAAGGTATGATTTTATTTCTTATATTTTACAACAATACTATGACCCTCAGTTTAAAGAGGATTACCAACTACTTAACCGGGTTAGGAATCTACTTTACCAGGAAGATCCTAAATGGGCGAGTCGCCATCCAGTTTATGGCTCATCACCCTATTATGATGTGCAAGGTCTAGCTTATATGGAAATGATGATAAAAATATTAAAATCCCAGCTGGAGAAGATTAATGCCAGGAATTTCAAACCTGTATCTATAAGGGATTGGGATTATGATGGTAATAACGAGGTAGTGCTGGAGAATGAAGAACAGACTCTAGTTTTAGACAGTGAAGGCGGCTGTATCAGCTACTATCATGTTCTAGCTCCAACTTTAAAGGGTGATTACCCCGGGATGCGAGAGATTGTAGCCCGTGATTTGGGTACGGTTAAGGCCTATAATTCTGTTTTCCGTTATTCTTACCCTCTGGTATTTACCGAGACGGATAGCAGCCTGAACTACCAGTTTTACGAAGAAGGGGGGCGGCGGGAGCGCTGCCGTAATTCAATGCGTTGTGAAGTATTAATAGAGAGTAATAACGAACTTTTCAGCCTGGGTGATTTCGATATGGGAACTTATACTATTGATGAAAATCCTGATCATTTTCTAAATCAAAGGGCAAAAATGAGATATTCCCAGACTATTAATATTATAGACAACACTCCTTTAAGCATAGATATAGAAAAGGAATTCTTTCTGAAGGAGGGATCTTTACAAGTTAGTATTAAGGCTCAATACACTGGCGAGGAGAAATTTAACTTATTTCTGGTTCCCCAATTGGTATCTTCAGCTACACCATCAGATGAGGTCGAGTTTAGACCCCGAGCCGGTTTAGGTTTAGTATCCGGGCCAGATGAAGACCAAAGTGAATGTTATGTAAAGAATCTATCTCGGAGTACTGAGGATGGGTTAGAGTTTTATAACCAGAAAACCATAGTTAAACGACCGCAACAAATCGACTACATTTACCAGATTCGCAGTGGTGATGGTAATTGCTTTGACAACCGCTTAAGCCTCAGTTTGGAGTCAAATAACCGTTTACCTTATTTGTATATTGAACCAGCGGTAAAACATTATTACAAAAACTACGTCTTTCCTGAACAAAGCCGGCTAGGCTATCATAGCTCGGGTTTAATGATTAGACCCTTTATTAGTTTTCAAAATGGCGAGGCAGCTTGTAACATTAGCATAAGCTGGGATTTGGATACTGATTTTAAGGAACCCGATTATGAACAGTTTATTTGGTTGGTAGGTGGAAATAATTCCGGTTTGGGCCGGCATAAATAAAAGGGGGTTATATAATGATTTTAGAGCAGTTTTTTAATTATTATTTTCAGTCCATAGACGAGGATACATTAAAACAGTACCGTGAACTCCTTCCCAGCACCGCAGATTTGGCTGGAGCTTATGCTGACCTATTTTCTCGCAGCGATGAAGAGGCAATTGCCTTCCTGCTAGATTTTCACGATCTTACTGCCCGTTTGCGCCAGCAAAAACCTGAACAAGCCATACTTTTTAACGTACATAATAATATCTGTTTTCCGTTCTTCATGGAATACATCTGGAAAGTTATTAGTAAAGAAGAACGGTTAAAAATTCAGGAAGCCTCAGGTAAACAGGATATTAAAGAGATAACTGCCAGGCTACAGGAAGATGTAGCCCTGCGTAATTGGTTCCGACAAGAAATCGGTTCTTCTCTAAGCCAGCAAGACTTATTTACTCTAAATGAGATTATTGCCCTGCAAAACTTTTCTTCCGGGGGGGAATACTCCTTTCTTAAATACGTTTACCCTCTGGTACAAAGCATGCAGGGGCGGGTTTTGGATGCCGGCTGTGGAGCAGGTTTTGCCACTCTGGTAATGAGCCAGTTCCTTACCGTACATTCTGTAGATGCTTGCAAGGCCAGGTTGGAAAGAGCTATGGCCTTGTCCTCTATGATGAAAAAAGGAGAGAAGAAGACCTTTCCCCGGGTTATCAGGCTGATTGAAGAAGAACTGGGAACTATGGCGGTACAATGTGAATTTCCCAGTGCTGAGGAATTATTGGCGGGTACTTCCCGGGAAGTAACCTTTACGGAAGGAAGTATTGATAGCCTGCCCTACCAGGAAAACTATTTTGATAGTATAAACTGCCTGGATGTTCTGGAACATACTTATTCACCTGAGGAAATAGTTAAAGAATTTGCCCGGGTACTTAAACCGGGGGGAAGAGTATTTATTACTGCCCCTACCCGTTACGGAGAAGTTGAGCAGCGCATTTGGGAAAGTATAGAAGGTACCATTTTCCCGGCAATGTTACATATGCATCATTTTGACCCACAATCACTAACCGCAATGTTTGAAGGCAATGGTTTTAAAGAGGTGGAAGTGGTACCTTTTGATTTCATGAGCTGGGAGGAATTTTTGGAGATTGGCGAGAAATCCCCGGCCCGGGAACTGGTTGACGAATTAAGAGCTCATCCCTTTAAACAGGTAGCCCTGCAATTATTTGCTGTCTATGAGAAAAAATAATTGGATTATATTAGAAATATATTCTTATTAGCAGGAATATTTAGGTATTTATCGAATACCCAAGTAAGTTGTCCGTGGGAGGGGTCGGTGCATGAATAACAATATTCCGCTTCCCAGGGGGATGTCAAGTTTTAAAGATTTGCTTAATCAACTAGCCGATATGGTATTTACCTTGGATACAGATGGAGATATCGGTTATGTAAATCCTGCCTGCAGTCATGTTACTGGTTATTCTGAAAAAGAACTCCTACAGATGAATATCTTTTACCTCGTAGATAATGCTTACCAGGAGACTTTTCGGAATAAGCTTGTTAATCATCTTGCCGGAAAAACTTTTCCTCCTTATGAGATTATAATTAATGCGCAAAATGGCGAAAAAATTACGTTGGAATTTAATGTTGCTCGGTCAAAAAAAGCAGTTTCACCGCAATTAATTATCGTTGCCAGGGATATAAGGGAAAAGGTCAGTATGCGAAATAAACTGCGATATCTTAGCGAACATGATGCCTTAAGCGGTTTATATAATCGTAGCTATTTTGAACAAGAGATTAAGCGTTTGGAATTAGAAGAGATCGTTCCCTTAAGCATTATAATATGTGACGTTAATGGTTTAAAATTAATAAATGATACTATGGGTCATGCCCAGGGCGACCGTATTATTAGCATAATGGGTTCCATTTTGCTGGAAGTTTCTATGCCCGAATATGTGACGGCTCGCATTGGCGGTGACGAATTTGCCATCATTATGCCGGGAGTCGATGAGATAAAGGCTGGCACTACCAAGACCCGTATTCAAAACATGATTAACCAAATAAACAAAAATGATGAAGGAATCTACCTTAGCGTAGCTATTGGTAGTTTTACCCGCAATTCAGTTGAACAGCCTATGGATATTGTGGTACGCAATGCTGATAATGCCATGTACCGGGCAAAACTATTTGAACAGATGAGTGCTCGGAATAATATTTTGCGTACACTCGAATCTACTTTAAGTGTACGCGACCATATGACGGAAGAACATGCCGAGCGCATGAAAGAAATGGCTATGGGCTTTGGTCGCATAATGGATGTAAGTGGGGAAGATTTAGAAATATTGGCATTACTTGCAGTTACTCATGATATAGGTAAAATTGGGGTTCCGGATGAGGTTCTTTTTAAAAATGGTCCATTAAACGATTATGAATGGGAAATTATGCGTAGTCATAGCGAAATTGGTTATCGTATTGCTCTGGAGTCCAAGGTGCTGGCAGGTGTGGCCGATTACATCCTTCATCATCATGAACACTGGGATGGCAATGGTTACCCATATCAGTTAAAGGGGCATGATATTCCGCTAGTTTGCCGGATACTGTCTATTATCGATGCTTATGATGCTATGATTAATAACCGTCCTTACCGCAGTGCCTTATCTTCTACTGAAGCGATTAGGGAACTGCTCAACGATCGGGGCCGAAAATTTCAGCCCATACTGGTGGATAAATTCATAATGTATCTGGAATTAACCCAGGGAGTGGAGATTAACTGGGGTAAAATAATGTGAAATTGGTTTTAATCAAATATTTAATAGT
>CAZAZH010000074.1:7801-9369 GCA_964489585.1 uncultured Syntrophomonas sp. | reverse complement strand
CTTTCGTTATTGAAGGCGATGACCTGCTGGTAGACCGTGATTACTATCATCAATTTGCCCGTTCTCTAGTTCATGTTTTCCGCAACTGTGTGGATCATGGCCTGGAAAATGTTGAGGCCAGGGCTATTCAGGGCAAAGCGGAAATTGGCAGCATACGCTGTAGTATACAGTGTACAGGTGACCGCATATTAATTAGTATTAGTGATGATGGTCCGGGGATAGATTTGGCCGCTTTGCGCCAGAGGGCAGTAGATATAGGCATTTATACCCCGGATGAAGCCAACTACTGTACCGAACAGCAATTGCTGGAGCTCATCTTTTGCCGGGAATTCTCCACCCAGACCGAAGTCTCTTTAATCTCCGGCCGGGGGGTAGGTTTGTCAGCGGTAAAAGCAGAATTGGAAAATATCGGTGGCAGGGTAACGGTAAGCTCTCACTCCCAGGTTGGCACCGAGTTTCTATTTGACCTGCCCCTAAGCAAACCTTAACCTCGAAACACCCACTTTTGTTAAGTATGGTGCCGGGACCAGGGCTAAGGATTATAGCATTATAACCCTTAGCCTGAATTTGTTTTATGATTAAAGCGTTTTCAACCTTGGGCAGTACCGTAACCGGATTGGCCTGATGGGATAACCCGCTATTTCGCATTCGACAGCATAATCTTTGACCTCTGCGTCTGGCCGCAGCCATTATTGACCGCTATTTTCATAAGGATGTACCCCAGAAGGGGAAATCAAGCTAGTTTCTCACACCTATTTATAAGTGCTTTATTAATACTGGAATCTTTTGGTTTGACATATTGGTCCATCCCAGCCAAGATTAAAAATAAATGTTGGTCAAAGGATAGGGATCGATTTGCGTAAAAAAAATCATATTTGCCTATTAATTGGGTTACTTATTATAATCCTTATCGCTGTAGGGATTTATCTAGCAAAAACACACAATACCGGGCTGGTAAAACAAAGTAAAGAGGCCGCTGTTTATCAGGATGGTAATCTCTCCTATTGCACCAAAATTAATGGCAATCGTTTTCAGGTATATAAGACAGGTCAGTGGGAAGATATGCTAATTAAAGGAGTTAATATAGGCATGGCCAGGCCTGGTACCTGGCCGGGAGAAGCTGCTATTTCAGAATCCGAGTATTATCGCTGGTTTAAGTATATCGGCGAAATGGGGGCTAATGCCATCAGGGTCTACACCCTTCACCCACCCGAGTTTTATAAAGCGCTTTACCTGTATAACCGCCAGGCTGAAGAACCATTATATCTTTTTCATGGAGTATGGATTGAAGAAGAAAATTTAGAAAAAACACTGGACGCTTATTTACCCGAAAACACACTACCTTTTGATGAGGAAATGCAGCGGATTGTGGACGTAATTCATGGCCAGGCTTCTGTAAAAGCCAGGCGCGGCCATGCTGCCGGAGAGTATACTTATGATATTTCCCCCTATGTTATGGGATGGATTATTGGCATTGAATGGTTTCCCCATATGGTGGAGAACACCAATATAAAACATCCGCAGGATAAACCATACAGTGGGCGGTTTTTTCATACCAAAGAATCCTC
>CAZAZH010000074.1:0-7701 GCA_964489585.1 uncultured Syntrophomonas sp. | reverse complement strand
CAAAACTATATGGGTGGTCTGCTTTTTTCCTGGCAGGACGAATGGTTTAAGAGAACCTGGAACACGATGGAGTTAGACAATCCTGATAGAAGACCATATTGGTCGAACCAGCAGACTAGTGAACAGCATTTTGGGCTGCTAAGTTTTGAAACCCATAAACTGCCTTTAGACGGCAAAAAAGCCAAATACCTGGAAACCGGGATTTCTCCCCTATATCAAAGCGACAAAAAATCGAATCAGCTTTTGCAGGCAGTATATATGGAACAGGATGAAAGCTACATCTATTATAGGATTGAATTTAACGAGCAACAGGGACTTTTAAGTTCCGAAAATATTAAAACCATGATTTTAATGGATACTATTGAGGGTCAGGGAAATCAAGACCTGCCCGGTAATATAAAAATACGGTGTGAAACCGGAATTGATTTTGCTATTGATATTTCATCCAAGCCAGAAGAAAATCGCATATGGGTAGACAGTTACTACGATCCCTTTTATTATCAATATGGCTATCAGATGAAATATTTAAATGAGCAGGATGCCCTCAGTAAAAATTCCGGAGTTTATCATCCAATTCGTCTGGTTCTCTGTAGGCCCCTAATGATTCCTTCTACAGGACAAAAAGTGCCCTTTTCTTATTACGAAACCGGCGTTTTAAATAAAGGAAATGGATCCCCTTTCAGTGATAACTATGATTCATTGGCAGATTATATTATAAGTCAGGAAGAAAATGCGCTGGAGCTTAGAATTCCCTGGCAGCTGTTAAATTTTAAAGACCCCGGTCAAAAGGAAGTTCTGGGAGATTTATGGCAGGGCGATCTGGCCAGCAGTCAAAAAATCCTTGGTATACGAGTGGCGGTACTGGCCCAACAGGGTGAAAAAGTCTATACTTTTCCTACTGCTCAGCAGGATCAGATAAACGTGCAGGATATGGCCGTTTTTACCTGGGAAAACTGGGACGTACCCCAATACAAGGAAAGACTAAAGCAATCTTACTATATTATGAAAGATGTTTTTAAAAAATTCTAAAGAGATGAGACCCAGGCCAAAGCCAGGGGTAAAGTTCAGGTGAAATTTTTATACCAGTAGGGTGTCAGGAGAACCGTCCCCTGACACCCTGGATATTCTCAATCCAATAGTTTTAACGGTATTTTAAACTCCCGAATTCCAGCAGCATAGGGAGCTATTTCATACTGGTTAAAATATATCACCAGGTTTTCTCCCTCCAGATAGTAGTTCTGCTCTTTGCCAATGCCTTGAAAACCCATATCGCCTTCAAAATAAGGTTCCGGGTCCAGGGCAATCTGCCGGTTAATTTCCTTATCTACAACTGTCTTGTAGTCGTAACCCGGCTTAAACAGCTCTGCCAGGGGCAGTAATTTACCAGTCTTTAAATCAATATTATAGCCCAGGCGCGCGGTCATGCCGTGGGCACCGCCGGTGTACTGGTAATAATCCACATAAAGGCTTAAGATATCATCGTTTAAAGAGCACTGCTGATAGCGGGTAAATAAAAGGTAAGGCCTTATAGGGTAGCCCGCTGCTTCACACTCGGCTACATATTCCTTGACCTCAACCTCCAGGGTCTGTTTAAAATCCATGGCATCCCCTTCGAAACGCTGGTTGATGGCTGTCAGCACCCCGGACTCCAACTGCCCGCTGACCACCGGTATATTAAGGTCAGTCTCCATAATATCGGACTTCTCTTTTACCACCCGACTGGTGACCTTTACTGCTCCCGTTTCATCCTGGCCGGAGTTAATCACTACTTTCAAGGTAAAGGTCTTTAAAGGCTGAATACTATCCCCAGGAGGTATGGGCTCCCAGGGACGGGAATAAATCATTTTAATCTCAGTGGTTCCAGCTTGCAGAGCCTGAAATCTCCAGATGTCTTTGCCACCCTGCCCCAGCAGATTACCATTACCAGTCTGCTGATAGTCCTTACCAGTAAGGGTTAACATCTTATCATCATAAGAAGCCGTCCAGCGGTAACCGGTAGTAGGATTACTGTTAAGCATCAGGGTAAGGCTACTACCGGGAGCCAGCCTGTATTCCTGGCCATCATAACTCTCATCTACTCCCAGCATTCGTACCAGGCCATTTAATACCGTGGCCAGTTCCGCCCGGGTAATATTATCGTGAGGCCGCCAATACTGGCCGTCCCCTTTCATCAAACTGGTGTTGCTGGCAAATACCAGGGCATTGGTATCCTCCTGTGACAGCCCTTCCATATCCTGGTAATAGGGCATGAGCATAATCATGGGAATATTTAAACCTTTGGCATTGACACAGCGGTGCATAGTCCGGGCTACTTCTATCCGGGTCACCGCCTGTTGCGGATAGAAATTATTATTAGAATCAAATACTTCATTAATGGCCGCGAGAGTTACTGCTTCCGCATACCAGGCCTGGTTATCTACGTCCTGGTAATAGTCACTGGCCAGCGGTTGTTTAACGAAACGTTTATCGCCATAGTCCAATTCGAATGTTTTTTGCAGCACTACCGCCAGCTGCGCCCGGTTAACCAGGCTGTCCGGAGAGAAAACCTTATGTCCCTGCCCATTAACCCCCATTCCACTCATCAACCCCAAATTGCAAACTGCACCAATGTTTTTCTGCGCCCAGTGACCCTGTACATCGGTAAAATCTCCGGGGGTCTTTAATTTGGCCAGGGCCGGTGCAGCACCCAGGGCCAGCAGCATCAGAATCATAGTGCAACTAATAAGGCATTTTCGTTTCATAAAATATTCGCGCCCTCCCTTACGTCTTTCCTGTTAATACGACTAAAAGCAGCGCCTGCTTTCACTCGAGATGTTACCTCTGTTTTCCACAATCTTTTTTTCTTCCTTCTTTCCCCCTGGGTGACAGCCGCCGGTCCTCTTGATACCTTCTCTTGGCATCTTCCAATCTTTTTCCCTCCCCACTTTCCCTTCCTTCTTTCCCCCTTATATTTCCTTCAACCAGGTTTTGTAGTAGTATCAATACTGGTAGAATAAAGCATACATGCAATTACCTGCAGGTGGAGATGGTCTACTTATGTTAATGTATATAATTGCCTTAATCAGCGGAGGCCTGGCCGGGGTGGTAGGAGCCCTGCTAGGGGTCAGCGGGGGTATTATTATGCTGCCGGTCAACCAGTTTATCCTGGGGTTCAACCCGGCAATTGCCGTAGGTACCTCCTTATTTGCCGCCATATTTACCACCACATCGGGTGCTTACGGTCATTTTCGCAACGGTAATGTACGGGTAAAAAGCGCTCTATTAATTGGCGGCGGGGGCCTGGTTGGGGTGCTGCTGGGCTCATATGTGTTCAAGGCCTACTTAAGCCATAACACCGCTATATTGGAAATGCTGCTGGGCTTACTCTTCCTCTTCATGGCAGTCCGCATGGGTCGGGAAACCTACCGGGAATGGCGCGAGGGGGAAACCAAAAGCCTGCCACAGAGAACATCGTATAAATATCAGAGCCTGCTCTTGATGATGCTGGGGCTACTAACCGGAACTATGGCCGGAGTTTTCGGCGTAGGGGGAGGTTTTATCCTGGTACCCGTCTTAATCTGGTACTTCGGCGCCACACCTTATGAGGCAGTAGGAACTACCCTGTTGGCGATGTTGCCCTATATTGCCGCCGGGGCCGTGATAAAAACCGGCCAGAACTTCGTTAACCTGTCCTGCGGGCTACTCCTGGGACTGGGAGCCATAGCTGGCGCTCAGCTGGGTGTAGTAATAAGCCGTAACATAAATCCGCTTATGTTTAAACTGGTATTTAGCCTGTTATTTTTGTATCTTGCCGGACAATACCTCACTCCCCTGTTGTCGGTAGTGGCTTAATAATTGGTATAATAACATATAACTGAAAGAGATGGAGCATTTATAATGGTTGGCGATACATCGGCAGAGAGAACTACATTATATACAGTTATGACCACGTCCTTCATGACTACTTTTATGGGCAGTTCCATTAACCTGGCCCTACCTACTATGGGCCAGGAATTTGGCAGTAATGCCATACTGGCTAGCTGGGCCATTACCAGCTACCTTCTGGCATCAGCTATCTTCCTCTTACCCTTTGGACGGCTGGCCGACATGCACGGACGGCGCCGTTTTTATCTGCTGGGTACTATACTTTATACCCTGTTTACCCTTGCTACTGCCCGGGCCCATTCCATGCAGATGGTTATCGTATTCCGTCTGCTGCAGGGCTTAAGCTCAGCAATGATTTTCAGTACCGGCATGGCTATCCTGAGTTCAGTCTATCCCCCCCATAAACGGGGCCGGGCCCTGGGATACAGCGTGGCCGTCACCTACCTGGGCCTTACCATAGGGCCGTTTCTTGGCGGTATGATGAATCACTACCTGGGCTGGCGCAGCATATTTTACCTTACCACCCTGCTGGGCCTGGGAGCAATAACCGGTATCCAATTCTGGCTAAGGGGTGAATGGGCCGGAGCCCGGGGTGAAAAATTTGACGCTGTGGGAAGTCTCTTCTATATGCTTGGGTTGCTGGCCTTCCTTTATGGGCTGTCCTCTATTTCCGATAGCCCCTGGTCGCCTTATCTGGTTGTCCTGGGAATAATTTTGCTGGTGGGATTTGCTCTTTGGGAACTGAGAATAGAATATCCTATCCTGCAGGTACGGCTGTTTAAACATAATACCGGTTTTGCCTTTTCCAACCTGGCGGCCATGATAAACTACAGCGCTACTTATGCCGTAACCTTCTTATTATCTGTTTACCTCCAGGTGGTGCGGGGATACGATTCCCAGGCTGCCGGGCTTATTCTGCTGGCCCAACCTCTGGTTATGACCGTACTATCTCCCCTGGCCGGTACCTTGTCCGACCAGCTCGAACCCAGGCTGGTAGCCTCCCTGGGTATGGGGTGTTCTACCCTCAGCCTTTTCTTCTTCATATTTATTAGCTCCACTACTGCGCCTTTCCTGCTGGTAGCCAATCTCCTCCTGGCGGGACTGGGCTTTGCCCTTTTTGCATCGCCCAATAATAATGCTATCATGGGGTCAGTCCCTATGCGCCTGTACGGCATAGCCTCCTCTACCCTGGGTACCATGAGATTGGTAGGCCAGGCTATCAGCATGTCCATAGTAACCCTGTTAATTACCCTTTTCATAGGCCGAGTACCCTTAACCGCAGCCAACCCCGCCACCTTCCTAACCTGTATGAAGGTATCCTTCGCCGTTTTCACCGTTATCTGCATTCTAGGAGTAATGGCCTCCCTGAAACGGGGCAGCATGCACCAAAACAGTATTGGGGAGCAAGGCCAGGGCTAATAAGTCCGGTGCCTGTCCCCGAACTTATTGGCCCCTGACCGCCTTTTCCAATCGCTGCAGAGCTTCCAGCAGGCGTGAGCGGGGACAGGCGATATTCATGCGTTGAAAACCACTGCCGCCGATGCCGAAGATAGTACCCGGTTCCAATAGGAGTTTGGCCTTTTCCTTGATGAAACTGTCCAATTCCTCATCATGCAAGCCCAGGCCGCGGCAGTCCAACCAAAGCAGGTAAGTGCCTTCAGGTTCCACTACCTTAATTTCAGGAATACGTTCAGCTATGTAACTACTGGCCAATCGATAATTATCCTCCAGGTAATGCAGTAGTTCGTCCAGCCAGGCCTCCCCATAGGTATAAGCCGTCTCCACCGCCGTAACCGAGAAAACATTGGGCAGGGCCAGGCCACTTCCCCGTAAAACCCGGCGGTAAGCTGAGCGCAGATTTTCGTTGGCAATAATGACATTGGAAGCCGGAATACCGGCAATGTTAAAAGTCTTACTGGGGGCATTGCAGACTACCGTATTCTGTTCCAATTCCTTGGAAAGAGAGGCCAGAACCGTATGTTTATAACCCGAGAAAACCAAGTCAGAGTGAATCTCATCGGATATAATAGTGATCTCATGCTCCAGGCAGAACTGACCTAATGCCGCCAGCTCCTCCCGGATCCATACCCGTCCTACCGGATTATGGGGACTACACAAAATCAAGAGCTTAACCCTGGAGTCCACCGTCTGCCGCAGCTGGTCCAAGTCCATCCGGTATTTATGGCCGTCAAAATAGAGCGGGTTTTCCAGCAGTTCACAACCATTAGAAGAGGCTACATAATAAAAAGGCCGATAAACCGGAGGTTGTATAATAATTCTATCCCCGGGCTCAGTCAGTGCTCTAACCAGCATAAACAAGGCCGCTACCACTCCCGGGCTGGTGGATATCCATTCCCGCTGTGGTGCCCACCCGTAGCGTTTCCTCATCCACTGCATCAAGGCTTCAAACCAGCCCCCGTAACCACCGCTGTAACCAAATATCCCGTGCTCCGCTCTCTCCTTAAGAGCAGCTATTACCTCCGGCGGCGACTGAAAATCCATATCTGCCACCCACATAGGCAGCAGGCCCTTTTCTACCGTATCCCACTTGGCACAATTAGTTGTTTCACGTGAAACAATTTTATCAAAATCGTACATAAACAGCCCTCCTGTATTAATAATACAATCTTTCCATGAATAAATTAAATCCCTGTATACTAGTGCAGGGGTATTACCTTTTAGATTATGATAGTATATAAATTATATAAAACTGGCAGCAGAAGATATTAATGTAAAATATTTATTATATCCAAAGTAAACTTTAGGGCAAGAAGCATTACAATAAGCCGGGAATAAATATGAGGTGAGGTTTTTATGTTTACAGAGGATAAGTATAGCCCGTTTCTGGGGCGGGAGGGTGATTACTACATTATCCGCCAGCCCATTCCCTGGCCGTTGGCAGAAAGCAATTCTTATCTGATAGAATCTGCCGATGGTTGGACAGTTATTGATGTAGGAGTAGACACACCGGATACCCGTTCAATATGGGAAAATGCCCTGCAGGAAATCGGAATAAAATTTAGTCACCTGAAACGAATCTATATTACCCACTGTCATCCTGACCATCTGGGCGCTGCCGCCTGGTTACAGCAACAGAGCCAGGCCCCGGTCTACATGCTGGAAACCGAAATCGAACGCGCCCAGCGCTACATTTTTATCGATAAGGCTGACTTTACCGCCCAATATCGGCAGGCCATCGTAAATAAAACCTGCCCGGTTGGTTTTCCTGATAACCTGCTTAACAATCTGGTTAAAGACTGGGAATATGAAGTTACTCCCCTGTTTCCCTGCCCGGAAGTATTACTTCCCCTGCACGAGCAGGATACAGTTGAGCTGGGAGGTCTGCCCTTTGAGATTATCACCGCCCCCATTCACGCCGATGGGCAGATCATGCTGTTTAACCGTGAACTAAACCAGCTCTTTAGTGCCGATGTAATAAGCACCGGAGCTCACCTGCACTTCACTGACTGGCCTAATTCCGAGCTTGCCAGCCCTCTGGCTGAACTTTTCAGCGTGATTGAAAAAATGGAGAAACTGGGAGAAGTGCAGGCCTTCCCTGGTCATGGCCCGGTTTTTAACGACCTGCCCCGGCACCTCACTTCCCTGCGGGAAAAACAGCATCGCCGCCTGCAGCGCATATTATCCTTGGTCAAAGAAAAGAGCACTCCTTTCGAGCTCTATGAACGTTTCCTTAAAATCCCGGAGATCGACTACGTTCACTTCGACCGGGTAATAATGGGCGAGCTCCTGGCTTATCTAGTCTATTTGGCTGAGCAGGGGGAAATAAAGGAGTATCGGGATGAGGATAGGATAAGGTATGGCCCTAAATAAGTTCGG
>CAZAZH010000073.1:0-9414 GCA_964489585.1 uncultured Syntrophomonas sp. | reverse complement strand
GGGAAACCGGCAGCGTTATATAGAACTTGGGTACACCACTGCCTACTGAACTGGTATAGGCCAGCACTTCTCCTTCCTGGGATAGGATATCTTCCACCTGCACCAGCAATTCTTCGGTCTTAGCCCGGGTAGACCCCGCCTGAGCATTAATATCAATATATATCAGGTCTTTGTCCGCCGAAGGGAAGAACTGCAAACCCATAAAAGTAAGGGCATATACAGCCAGGCCAAAAATAAGCAAGGAAGAAAAAATGGCCGTCTTTTTTCTTGCCATACTTTCACGCAATAAATAGGCAAAAAAGTTTCGCAGCCACTCACCTTTGTGGTGCTGGCTGGGGCCAAAAAAGCGATAGGCCATCGCCGGAGTAATAAGCATAGCTACCACATACGAAGCAGCCAGTGCTATCAAAACAATTTGGGGGAGACTCTTAAGAAATTCCCCCGGTGCTCCGGGAAGCACAAAAATAGGAGAAAAGGCAATCATAATGACCAGAGTGGCAGTTAGAATAGGTATGGCTGCCTGTTTAAGACCCTGCAAACAGGCTTCCATCCGCTTCAGGCCTTTATCCAGCCCTACCTGGATAGCATCTACCATTACGATAGCATCATCTACCAGTATACCGAGAACAATAATCAAGGCAGCAATCGATATTTCGTGTACCTTGATTCCCAACAAATACATGGACATAAAAGTGAGCATTATAGAAAGCGGAATAGCAGTGGAAGCAACCAGGGCATTTTTCCATCCCATTCCCAGCAGCACCACAATTATAACCAGAATTATGCCTTCCAATAGATTACGCAAGAAACGGTAGATGTTTTTATTTACTTCGTCAGGCTGAAATAAAACCTGTTCTACCAGCAGGTCATGAGGAGCTTCACTCTTTAGTTGTTCCAGTTCATCCTGGACATCTTCCCCTACCAGAATAATGTTTTCTTCGGCTTCAAAATACCCAGTTAATAGAAGAGCCGATTGGCCGTTGTGCCTGGTCAGGGGTTGGTCAGGTTTGACTTCCCAGCGGATAGTGGCAATGTCTTTAAGTCTTTTTACCTTCCCATCGGGAGAAACCCCTATAATACAATTTTCGATATCGTCCAGAGAATTAAACCAGCCTGGAATTCGGACATTAGTTTTAATGCCTTCATGTACAATAGCTCCTGGTGGAATTACTATATTCTGAGCCTGCAGGATTTTAAATAATTCTTCCAAAGACAGGCCGCTCTGGGCCAGGAGAGTATGGTCGATTTCCACCCCTATCTGCTTTTTTTCTTCCCCAAAGACTTCAAACCGGGCTATCCCCTCTACTTGTTCCAGCCTTTTTTTGAACTTCTCGGCCATAGCCGCCATTTCTTCCGGATTATAATGCTGCCCGGAGAGACTGATGATAATTCCTGCAGTTTCGGCTAAATCGGTGTTAATCTGGACGGGCAGGCATTCCGGTGGTAGGTCTCTTTGGGTATCAGTTAAAACCCGGCGCAATTCATTCCAGGATTTTTCCACCGGGGCATCATTTTGCAGTTGCAGCACTACTACAGAAACACTATTCTTGCTGTAAGATTCGCTGAAATCATAAGCAGGAAGCTTACGAATATTGCTCTCAATTACCCGGGTTACCAGCCTTTCTACTTCCTGAGGCGAGGCCCCGGGATAGATAGTGCTGATCAAAGCTACCGGAGCAGAAACCTGCGGGCTTTCTTGCTTGGGCAAGAGGTAGTAGCTGTAAAGGCCCAGAACCAGGCTGACAATAATAAACACCGTAATAAATCGGCTGCTGCCAATTATCTTAGATAAAATCCCCCGAATCATCTTTCCCCCTCAATTCATAAAAGCGCTGTTTCTATTAATATGGCCTTATTTAGTATTACTGATGCGAGGGGATTTAAGATATTGCAATAAAAAAAGCTGGCTAATGCCAGCTTTTTTTGTAGTTATTACATCATGCCCATTCCGCCGGCACCCATACCGCCCATGGCTTTCATTTCGTCCTTATTAGGGATTTCTGATACTACGGCTTCAGTGGTAAGTAACATATAGGCAATGCTGGCTGCATTCTGCAGAGCCGAGCGGGTAACCTTGGCCGGGTCAATGATTCCGGCTTCTACCAGGTTTTCGTAAGCCCCGGTCAATGCATTATAGCCAACTCCCTGCGGAGCTTCTTTAACCTTTTCAACTACGACTGAGCCTTCTACTCCAGCATTATTAGCAATCTGACGTAAGGGTTCCTCCAGGGCTTTCTTAACTAGATTTACTCCAGTTAATTCATCGCCGTCTGCTTCTACCTTTTCAATCGCAGCTATAGCATTAATTAGAGCTACACCGCCACCGGAAACAATGCCCTCTTCAACTGCAGCCTTGGTAGCAGCCAGAGCATCCTCAATACGATGTTTTCTTTCTTTCAGTTCAGTTTCTGTGGCAGCCCCTACTTGGATAATAGCTACACCACCAGATAACTTGGCCATTCTTTCCTGTAATTTTTCTTTATCATATTCGGAATCGGTTTCATCCAATTGTCTCTTTATGTTGGCAATACGAGCCTTTACATCTTCTTCACCGCCAGCCCCGTCAACGATAATGCATTCTTCTTTCTTTATAACTACCTGACGAGCTCTTCCCAACATTTCCAGGGAGATGTTTTCCATCTTGACCCCTATATCTTCGGAGGCTACCTGACCCTTGGTCAATATAGCGATATCCTCCAGCATAGCTTTCCTTCTTTCACCAAAAGCAGGAGCTTTAACAGCTACACAAGTGAAAGTCCCTCTTAATTTGTTAACTACCAGAGTAGCCAGGGCTTCGCCCTCAACTTCTTCAGCGATAAGTAACATGGGTTTGCCAGTTTGAACTACTTTCTCCAATACTGGCAACACTTCGTTGATGGAGGAGATTTTCTTGTCACTGATAAGAATATAGGGGTCATCCAAAACAGCTTCCATTTTTTCGGCATTGGTTACCATATAAGGGGAAATGTAACCGCGGTCAAAGCTCATACCTTCAACCACTTCCAGAGAAGTTCCTACAGATTGGGATTCCTCAACGGTGATAACTCCATCACGACCAACTTTCTCCATAGCGTCGGCAATCAAGCTTCCGATCTCTGGATCATCCGCAGAAATAGCTGCTACCTGAGCGATAGCATCCTTGGAGTCTACTTCTTTGCTTATGGCTTTTATCTCATCTACGGCTGCCTTTACTGCTAATTCAATCCCTTTTCTCATAATCATAGGATTAGCCCCGGCAGCTACGTTTTTCAGGCCTTCCTTAATCATAGCCTGTGCCAGCAGCGTAGCCGTGGTAGTGCCATCACCAGCAACGTCATTAGTCTTGATAGCTACTTCTTTAACTAACTGACAGCCCAGGTTCTCCCAGGGATCTTCCAGGTCAATGTCTCTGGCAATAGTAACACCGTCATTAGTAATGGTGGGTGAACCAAATTTGCGATCTAAAACAACGTTACGGCCTTTAGGCCCCAGGGTTACTTTTACTGTATTGGCCAGGGCATCAACGCCTCTTTCCAATGCCCTTCTAGCATCCTCGCCATACTTTATTTCCTTGGCAATCATCTATTTAGCCTCCTTCTTTTCCGTTAATTTAATTTTGCCAGTATGTCGCGTTCAGCCATGATTAGATATTCTTCTCCATCCAGCTTAATCTCGGTACCGGCATACTTGGAGAAAATAACCCGATCGCCAACGGCAACAGACATGGGCAGCCTTTCTCCCTGTTCATTCATTACTCCGGGGCCTACTGCCAGCACTTCACCTTCCTGAGGTTTTTCTTTGGCTGTGTCGGGAACATACAGCCCACTTTTGGTCTTTTCTTCAGTTACTTCCATAACTTTAACGACTATTTTGTCTGATAACGGTTGAATCCTCAAAGGTATACCCCCTTCAATTTAATGGTGTTGTTAGCACTCAACGAGTGCGAGTGCTAATATGTAACTATAATATTAGGCGAGACCATGCAAGTATTCAAATTAGATTACGCCTGAAATCCGCCTAATATCGTCGATTTATAGTATGCTACTATTGTTTTCTTTTTATACCTCTAAATATCATTATTTTTGACGATTTTTTGATTTTTATTCCTGCCCACATTCGCCAGCGCTACCTGCCAGTATCTCCAACCCATGCCCAAGGGCCGGTAATATGGCTTCCAGGGATTCACGTACCCCCTTGACACTTCCAGGCATATTAATTATCAGGGTCTTACCCCGGATTCCAGCAACTGCCCGTGATAACATAGCCTTGGGGGTCTTTTGCAGACCATAATAACGTATAGCTTCGGGTATTCCCGGAGTTGGTTTTTCGATAATTTCCAGGGTGGCATCCGGTGTAACATCACGGTTGGAAAACCCGGTTCCACCAGAAGTAAGTACTAGATCTAGTCTCTGAATATCACAGGCATGGCGTAGCTTTTCGGCTATAATATCTTTTTCATCAGGAACAATTTCATAATACTCTACACTGTAACCAGGGCCCAGCATCTCTTCTATCTTTTTCCCACTCAGGTCTTCGCGCTCGCCCCGGGCACCTTTATCACTCATAACTAATATTCCGGTACGAAACATTAAATCACCTCTACTGGATCGCCCTTGCGTATTTCTCCGCCCTCAATAACCCGGCAAAATAGTCCTTCATAAGGTAATAGGGTAACACCCAGGGTTCGGGTTACTACGCTGGGGTGATCTTCTTTGCCTATTTGTGAAACTTCTAAAACAACATCGGACCCTATTTTCAGGCGTCCACCTTCTCCTACTGCAACCAAATCGATACCATCAATAAGCAGGTTCTCAGCATATTCTCCCGGGCCTACATTCATGTTTCTTTCTTCATTAACCTTATTTACACTGGCTAAATTAAGGCAGGTAACCTGTCGTCCCCAGGGACCCGCGTGTCCATCATTTTCAATACCCTGGTCTTTGATAACCCGGGCCTGGCTGACTTCTTTTTTAAGCTGTCCCCGTTCTGGGGCTATACAAATTGAGTAAAGTGTTCCTGTTGCCATAGTATCTCTCCTTTTAATTATCGTTCCAGGGCCGAACGGCACGGGGGGTGTTCCCTACATTATCGTTTTACGTGGCCGCTCTTGCCGCCCCATTTTTCCAGCAGTTTAATCTCGCTAATTTCCATCCAGCGGTCTACTGCTTTAGCCATATCGTAAATGGTAATGGCAGCAACCGCAGCACCAGTAATAGCTTCCATTTCAACCCCGGTCTTACCGGTAGTTTTGGCTACAGAAGTTATAATAATGCAGGAATTATCATCATCAATTTCAAAATTCAAATCTACCGAGGTTAACATCAAGGGATGGCACATAGGTACCAGATTGGAGGTCTGTTTTGCTCCCATAATACCAGCCACCTGGGCTACTGCCAGTACATCTCCCTTATTAATGCCCCCACTCTTAATTAAGGCCAGGGTTTCAGGTTGCATGGAGATTACGGCACGGGCTATAGCTACCCGTTCACTATCGTCTTTAGCGCTGACATCAACCATGCGAGCCCTTCCCTGTTCATTAACATGGGTAAAATCCATATTAACCTCCTATTTGATACATTTTACGCCTGTTTTCATTTCCCCACCCATTATCCATATGATGGCGAGCAGGTTTCATATCTATAGCCTGGATAAATAACTGCCTTAATTCCTCATCACTGGCTCCAGCCTGTATAGCTGATTTCAGGTCCACTTCCCTCTTATCATAGAGGCATCCCCTGAGCTTGCCATCGGCAGTCATACGGATACGGTTACATAGCCCGCAGAAATGGTTGCTCATAGGAGTGATAAACCCTATGGAACCCTGTCCTCCAGCCAGGTTATAATACTGTGCCGGACCGTTACCCTTTATTGTCCGAGCTGCTTCCAGTTTATATTCAGATTCAATCTGCTTTTTTACTTCGTCCACGCCAATCATACGCTGCTCTTTCCAAAAATGCAGGTCTCCTATCGGCATAAATTCAATGAATCTGATGTGCAGGGGGTATTCATAAGCCATACGGGCAAAATCCATAATTTCGCTATCATTAAAACCTCTGATTATTACCGTGTTTATCTTTACCGGATGCATGTCCATCTCCAGGGCAGTAAAAATTGCATTTAATGCATCCTTTAACTCACCCCGGCGGGTTATGAAGCGATACTTCTCATCCGATAAGGTATCCAGACTTATATTTATCCGATTTAACCCGGCTTCTTTTAATTGCTGAGCCATGGGAGGATAAAGAATACCATTGGTTGTAATGGCTATATCATCTATTTCTGGTATCTCAGCAATATAATGTATCAATTGTACAATATTTTTGCGTACCAATGGTTCTCCACCGGTTAACCTGATTTTACGAATTCCTATAGTAGTTGCTATCTTAATCAAACGAGCCAGGTCTTCCAAACTCAAAATAACATAATGCCCCAGATTGCCTACCCCTTCTTCGGGCATGCAGTAGCGGCAGCGCAGATTACAGCGGTCGGTAACCGATACTCGCAGGTAGTTAATATCCCTGTTGTAATTATCCAACATATCTTTCACTCTCCCCGGGATTCCCGGTATTTAAACTACTAGAAACAACCCAGCTCACAGGCAGATATTTTTATTCCGGCCAAATCGCAAAGCTCACCCATATCACCCAATGGGATATTTAACTTTGCAGCTACTTCACGCGCTTCGGAACATCTAATTTTACCTTCGGGATATAGTTCCTGCAATTTTGCTATTAGTTCTTTTTTGTCCGCCATACTCAAAACCTCCCTAAAAAAAATAACTCCCAGAAGGGAGTTTGCATCAAAATAATGGGCATACTCCTTTCCCCTAGGAGGCATACAGGTTTCCCTCTATACCCTGTCGTTCAGTTACCATAGCTGTAATCCTTAGGCAAAAACTGAATCGGAGTCTCCATGCAGTTTCATTATACAACATACAGCATTTCCATTACTACTACAATTATTGACACAATATTTACATATAGCAAATCCTTATTGCGGATATACTGTAGAAAAGAGGTAAGGATATGGTATTATTATTTTGGGTGCTGGTAGCAACAGATTAAGGGTGTTGCAATAAGTAGTGGTATTTTCACGCTTGTTTGCCCAATGTTTTCAAATCAAGATTGGGCTGAGTCCGGGCTGCCCGGCAAGCAGATCAAATAAGGATTTTTATAGACAGATTTGTGTATCCATCATACATTAAAGGGGGTTTAATTAAATGACCGCAGTGCAGTGGATATTAATAGCAGTAGTATGTGGTGCTATTGAGATTTTCACCCTGGGGCTATGGTTTCTCTGGTTGGCTATAGCTGCCCTGATTGTAGCCGGTGCTGTTAGTGTAGGCTGGTTATCTTCATTGGAAGTGCAGCTGCTGGTTTTCGCCTTTTTAACCTTGCTATTCATTATATTTACCCGTCCCCTGACTTTAAAGCTTTTCCACACCAATGATACCGTTAGCAATGTCAACGCCTTAATCGGCCAGCACGGTGTTGCCACCACTAATATTGAACCCCTTCACTTTGGGCAAGTAAAAGTAAACGGGGAAATCTGGACCGCTTTTTCAGGAGAGAATATTGAAGAAGGTAGCCGGATTATGGTTACCGGAATAGACGGGGTTAAGCTCCAGGTAGTTAAAGCTGTAGAATAAAGGAGTAATCCCCGCTTATATTTGAAAGGAGTGTGAATAGCACATGCAGGTACTTCGGATTTTTGTTGACCTGGTTATTGTTCTTTTTGTAATAATTATTGCTATTTCATCTATCAAGATTATCAGGCAGGCTACTGTAGGTATTGTGGAGCGATTGGGTAAATTTCACAAGATGGCTGAACAGGGGATTAATGTGATTATTCCCTTTATCGACTCCTTCCGGGCCGTGGTGGATCTGCGCGAGCAGGTGGTAGACTTCCCTCCCCAGCCGGTAATAACCAAGGATAATGTTACCATGATGATTGACACCGTAGTTTACTACCAGGTAACTGATGCTTTCAAGTACACTTATGAAATCGCTAATCCTATTCTGGCTATAGAGAATTTGACGGCTACTACTCTTAGAAATATAGTGGGTGATTTGGAGCTCGATGAAACCCTTACTTCCAGAGATATTGTCAATACCCGCTTGCGCGTTATATTAGATGAAGCTACTGATAAATGGGGTATTAAGGTAAACCGGGTAGAACTGAAAAACATCCTGCCTCCCAAGGATATTCAGACAGCTATGGAAAAACAGATGCGGGCAGAAAGAGAAAAAAGGGAGGCTATCCTGGTGGCGGAAGGACAAAAAACTGCCGCTATCCTGGAGGCTGAAGGTAACAAACAGGCCGCTATACTCAGAGCTGAAGCAGTTAAAGAGGCCAACATCCGCGAGGCGGAGGGAACCCGACAAGCCAAAATCCTGGAAGCCGAAGGTGAATCCCAGGCCGTCCTGCTGGTTCAAAGAGCCCTGGCCGACAGTCTGGTTATGCTAAGAGAAGCCTCCGCTGATGAAAAGGTACTGGCCATTAAATCCCTGGAAGCCTTGAAGGTAATTGGTGATGGGCAGGCAACCAAGCTTATTATCCCCGCCGACCTGGCCGGACTGGGCGGAGTATTCGCTGCCCTGAAGGAAGCTACCCTGGATAGTACCGGAGGAGAGCAGATAAAACCGTAACTATAAATGAATATTGCTAATTGAAGAGGAAAAATGCTGCAGTTTAGTGCTGCAGCATTTTTATTCAATTTCATAAAGTTTGCCTGCGTTCTTATCCGGCTGAATCTTTTGTCTGCCAGGTAGCCCGGCGGGTCATTTCTCCCCAGCGAGGTGAGCCTCCTCGTATCCATTTTAACAGGCCTTGCAGCCTCCACAGAGAAATAAGCTGACGATAGCCCAGGTTTTCAGCTAAAGCAGCAAAAAACAAGGCAATCGTATGCCGGGGACTGGAATATATGTGAAAGGATATTTGCTCCAGTAAAAGGGCGGTAACCGATACCAACATACCCAGACCTACGGCTAACAGGAAAAATATGGCTGCTACCTGTATAGATACTATTCCCAGGGCAAAACCCAGCAGTACGAAAATATATCCTGCCACCTCCACCACCGGGCCAAATAATTCGAAAATCAACATATAGGGAAAGGCTATCCAACCTACCAGGCCTCCACGGCGATTAAAAAGCAGGGATAAGTTCTGGGAT
The DNA here is from genome assembly GCA_964489585.1 of uncultured Syntrophomonas sp. GTDB lineage: Bacteria > Bacillota > Syntrophomonadia > Syntrophomonadales > Syntrophomonadaceae > UBA4844. The sequence goes on along the minus strand of CAZAZH010000073.1, from coordinate 263 downwards.
AGACTTTCGGCCAGCCCTACCTGCCAGCGGGTTCGCTGTTTTTTGAGCGATTTCAGGTCAGAGGGAGCCTCAGTCCAGCAAATGGGGTCAGGGACAAAGTTTATACGGTATTTTTTCCCTTCGGCCCTTAAACTACGGTGTAAGCGTACCACCAGTTCCATATCCTCACCTACGGTATCAGTATTATAGCCACCTGCCTGCACCACTACCTCTTTGCGAAAAACCCCAAATGCCCCAGATATTATGAGCATAGCATTTAACGG
>CAZAZH010000072.1:0-9468 GCA_964489585.1 uncultured Syntrophomonas sp. | reverse complement strand
AGAGTTAGAGGAGCGGGGGGAGGACGAGGAAGATTGCAGGTTAAACCGGCCCTTTTTGGTCATATAACGTCCGACGGCTACCAGAGCTACAATGGCCCCAATTATAACCAGAGTCAGTTTAATATCACGGGTCTGGAACAGGCAAATACCCAGTCCGGTATATAAAACTGCTGATGGAATTTTTCCTATGGCCGAGGAGAAAAAGAAGTTCCAGAAGGGTACTCCTCCCAGAGCAGCAGCAACATTTATTATAGGGGTTGGAATCACAGGAACTATTCGGGCTAATACTATAGTCCAAAAGGCCATCTCGCCATTGACCTGCTTCACATCATAGTCCCAGCGTTCTTTAATTTTTCGATTGGCCCACTCTCCCCCCAACCATTTGCAAAGCCAATAGGCCAGACAAGCTCCAGTCAGAGCGCCCAGCCACGATAATAGGAAACCCAGTTTAAAACCGAATAATAAGCCTCCGGCAGCAGCTAAAATAACATAAGGAAAGACTGGCAAAGCCGCCTGTGCTACGAAAAGAACAAAGGCTACCAGCGGAGCTAATATACCAAAATCTCGTACGTAACTTATTACCATCGAAACACTCAGGTTACCGGCATTCTGGAAAAAATCCATTTTTATCCTCCTGGTATCCGGGTATGTAAATAGATAGTTTCAAAATAGCAAGCGCCGGGTTGTTTGTCAAGAAAATGGGCGGGGTTAAAACCTGGAAAATTAGCGAGCAAAGATACCAGCAGTACCCCTGATGTATTATGCCTGTGCTATAATATGGATAACCTGAACAAACGGGGGATAACATGCAGCTTAATGTCCTGGATTATGCCATTATAGCCATTTTACTGCTCAGTGCCCTGGCCGGATTAAAGCGAGGTCTATTTCAAGTAATCGGCGGCCTTATGGGTATAATGATTGGGTTACTGGGGGCCGTAATTTTTCACCGGGAACTGGCCCTGTACCTGGAAGAGTATTTTGGCCTTAGCACCTGGTTGGCAGGAGTATTTCAAGAAAAACTGCCCCTTCCTGCGCTTAATCCGGGACTGGTGAAAGCTCTGGACTTGCCTGCCGGATTGGCTGACCCTGCTCTTTATTTGTCTACATCGCTGGTAATAGCTCTATCCTTTTTGCTTATCCTCTTGCTGGGGAGCAAGCTGGTACAATTACTGTGCCGATTATTGGAAACCATTTTTGCCCATGGTATCTTATCCGGGGTAAACCGGGGATTAGGTATGGGTTTACTGGTTCTAAAAAACCTGCTGATTATGGTAGTCCTGGCAGGTGTACTGCTTACCCCTCTGGAACTGGGTGCTCGCATGGGCTTGCCAGGTGCCTTGATTACTACTCAGTATATGCATGATTCATTTTTACTAGAGCAGTTTCTAAACATTTTTGATTATATAAAGGCACTGTTAGAAAACAAGGTATAAGCAGGTTTAAATGAAGGGCAAGCTATTAGAAGCGAGACGTGAGACGTAAGGCGTAATAAAAGGAGGTTGAATTCTATTGGCTGATAAGAAGGAAGGATTAAAGCGTAATGCCTGGATGCGTATAGAGGATAAGGAATTGGACCGGGTATTTGATTTTAGCGAGGGTTATATCGACTTTCTCAGTCGGGTAAAAACGGAGCGGGAGGCGGTTGATTATATTGTTGAGCAAGCGCGCTTAAAAGGTTTTACCGACATAGATAAGGTTAATCAACTGGAAGCCGGACAGAAACTTATAATCACCCAAAAGGGAAAAATCTGCGCTTTGTTAGTAATGGGAAACCGTCCTCTGGAGGAGGGTATAAACATGGTGGCTTCTCACCTGGATTCCCCTCGCCTGGACCTTAAAGCCCGACCGGTTTATGAAGCTGATGGTGTGGTTCTATTAAAAACCCATTATTACGGGGGCATTAAAAAGTACCATTGGGTCAGCATGCCACTGGCTTTACACGGAGTAGTGGTGAAAAAAGACGGGCAGAAAATAGAGGTCTGCATTGGTGAAAAAGAGGGTGACCCAGTACTTACCATAGCTGACTTGCTGCCTCACCTGGGTAAAGAGCAGATGGAAAAGAAGGCATCAGAAGTGGTTACTGGTGAAGCCCTGAATGCACTGGTTGGCAGTATGCCATCAAAGGTAGAGGAAACTGACAGTATTAAAAAATACTTAATACAATTACTAAAAGAAAGTTATAATATAGAAGAGGATGATTTCACCAGTGCAGAACTGCAACTGGTTCCTGCCTATGCTGCTCGTGAGGTAGGTCTGGATCGCAGCATGGTGGGCGCTTACGGTCAGGATGACCGGGTATGTGCTTATACCTCACTACAGGCCATACTGGAGGTAGAAAAACCGGAAAGAACCGCCCTGTGCCTGTTTGTGGATAAAGAAGAGATTGGCAGCACCGGCAATACCGGCCTGCAATCTTTGTTGATAGAAAATATTATGGCGGAAATTCTGCATAAAGCAGGGCAGCATGACTACTTTATGCTGCGTAAATGTTTGGCTGCATCTCATGCCCTGTCAGCTGATGTTAACGCTGCCGTAGACCCGAATTATCCGGAAGTATTCGAAAAAATGAACTGCAGTTTTCTCTCTAACGGGGTAGTATTAACCAAGTATACCGGTTCCCGGGGCAAGGCCGAATCTAACGACGCTAATCCTGAATACCTGGGTGCTATCCGGGCCTTGTTTGATAACCATAATGTAGTTTGGCAGGTAGGGGAACTGGGCAAAGTAGACTTGGGTGGCGGAGGAACAGTAGCCCGCTATATGGCCTACTATGGGATGGAAGTGGTTGATTGTGGGGTAGCAGTAATGGGCATGCATTCACCCTTCGAGGTGGTCAGCAAAGCCGATGTCTACATGACTTATCAGGCCTACCGCGCCTTCATGCAAGAATTCGGGGCCACTACCAAAACCGAACCTCCCAAGAAAAGAAATGTTAAAAGAGCGAGTAAGAAATCGCAATAGAATTGTTAATTCTTAATCAGCGCCTTATTGAATATAGCAGCAGGAGGTGGGGAGAATGGAAAAGACCAGGCTTACACAGATGGTCCGGGCCGCCGGGTGAGCGGCTAAAATAGGGCCGGGGACCCTGGAAAAAATATTACAGGACATGAAAGTACCCACTCATCCTGACTTGCTGGTAGGTATAAATACCCGGGATGACGCTGGCATATTTAAACTAAATGAGGAACAGGCATTAATTCAGACCCTGGATTTTTTTACCCCTATGGTGGATGACCCTTTTGTTTTTGGGCAAATAGCTGCAACCAACGCTATTAACGACATTTATGCTATGGGAGGCCGCCCCTTGCTGGCCATGAATGTGGTCTGTTTCCCTCAGTGTGAAGATATGAAGTTGCTAAGAGAAATACTAGAGGGAGGGTTATCCAAAATAAACGAAGCCGGGGCATTTCTGGTTGGCGGACATACCGTTGATGATAATGAACCTAAATATGGCCTGGCGGTTGCCGGTCTAGTACATCCGGATAAGATAATCAGTAATGACGGTGCCCGTCCGGGAGATTTGCTGTTTCTGACCAAACCGTTAGGTAACGGGGTTATTGCTACCACCATAAAAGCGGAGATGGCCTCTGCAGAAGCCTATGATGATGCTATTGGCTGGATGTCAATGCTTAATCGTGAAGCCTGTGATGCCATGCAGGAAGTAGGAATAAATGCAGCTACTGATGTAACCGGTTTTGGCTTTATCGGGCATCTGTTTGAAATGGCCGCCGGCAGCAATGTGCAAGTAGAAGTTTATGCCGATAAGGCAGAGTTTATGACCGGTGCCCGGGAATATGCTAATATGGGGCTGATACCGGCTGGTGCTTATACCAACCGGGAGTATCTGGCCGATAAGGTAGAATACACCGGGGAAATAGACCCGACCGTAAGGGATTTATTATTCTCCCCGGAAACCGCCGGAGGCTTGCTAATATCAGTACCGGAAAACAAAACCCCACAGTTACTGGCCGCCATGGAGAAAAGGGCTTGTCGCTGTTTCAATGTAGGGCGGGTAATAGATGAAAGGTTTAGACCTATAAAAGTGAAACAGAATTAAGAAATCTCATTTTTGGGGGAGGATAGGGTGGAACGCAAACAGTTTGATCTGGGTGATATTGTACGCATGAAAAAACAGCATCCCTGTGGTAGCTATACCTGGCAGGTGATTCGTATGGGTGCGGATATTAAGATTAAGTGTCAAGGTTGCGGCCGTATCGTAATGCTTCCCCGATTGCAGTTCGAAAAACGCATGTTAAGAATAGAACCTTAAGTAAGTTTAACCGCCTCAACCCCAGGTGCATATAATAAATTATAGAAATGTGCCTTAAAGGGGAGATGAGCATGAAGTTAAGACTTGTTCCCGGCACTTCCTTCGCCATCGGCGACCTGGTCAGCATAAAAAATATGCCCAGGAATGAGCACTTTTGCATCATTGCTTTCCGAAGCGAAAATGGCGAAAAAATTGCCGTGTTAAAGGCTTTGTTTAACGATACCTATATAACCGAAAAACCAGTATCTGAACTGGTCAGCCTCCTTATTAAAGGGCGCCTGTAAAAGCCTTGATTTTTTCTTGCATCGATTTAACAATACTGGTATAATCAATTCCAGTCCCTGCTCCGGTTATAGCCGGAGCCGTTCCCGTTTACGGGTAGTCCAGAGGGAGGAGGTGTAGCGATGCGCACGTACGAGATGATGTTCATTCTGAAGCCGGATTTAGCTGAAGAGACCATCGCCGAAACTAAGGAAAGATTACAAAAGATTCTTAATGAATTTGGCGGTGAATTTATTGGTGAAGCTGACGGCTGGGGCAAAAGACGGCTCGCGTATCATATTGAGGACTATAGCGAAGGTATTTACAGTGTATGGTTCTTTAATGGTAAGCCGGAAACTGTCGCGGAATTGGACAGGGTAATCAAATTATCGGATCGATTCCTGCGCCACATGATTATTCGCCAGGACGAAAAATAGGCTGGGGAGGGAAGAGCCTTGTTAAACAGAGTCATATTGATTGGTCGTTTGACCCGCGATCCTGAACTAAGATACACACCCAACGGCACTGCAGTAGCAACTTTTACGGTCGCCATTGATCGCAAGTATAACCGGGAAGAAACTGATTTTATTCCTATTGTGGTTTGGTCGAAACTGGCTGAGCTGTGTGCTAATTATCTGGGCAAAGGGCGGCTGGTAGCAGTAGAAGGGAGACTGCAGGTTCGTACTTATGAAGCCAAAGATGGACAGAAAAGATGGGTTACGGAAGTAATCGCTGATGAAGTCCGGTTCCTGGATAAGGGTGGGACGAGTTCTGGAGGTGGCTCCGAGTATCAGGCTAAACCCCGGCAGGATGACTGGAATGACTTGGGACGCGAAGTTAGCCTGGAAGATATTGATATAGTGGATCCAGGTGCTGAAGATGATGAGGTCCCATTCTGATAGGAGGAAAGAACTTGAAAAAAGACAGGCGCAAAAAAAGGCGGCAGTGCAATTTCTGCGCTGATAAAATTGAGCATATAGATTATAAGGAAGTGCCAAGGCTTCGCCGCTACATTACTGAAAGGGGCAAAATCTTACCCCGCAGAATAACCGGAAATTGTGCCCATCACCAGCGGCAGCTAACGGTAGCAATCAAAAGGTCAAGAACCATGGCATTGTTACCTTATACATCTGAATAGGAAGCAAATTAAGCCCTCAGCAATGAGGGCTTATTATATACAACATCTGCCAAGAAGGAAATACACCTAACTGTGAAGAAAAGACTAGCAGGAGGTGTATGTGTTGAAAGGGAGGAGCAAAGAACTGGATGTAGCCAAAAACCTGAAAATGGTGGATTGGCTGAAAGCTGAGCTCGTAGACTCGGTAGCAGAACTCTTCAAAGCCCTTCTTAAGAGCGGGACTGATGCAGTTACTGATGCCCTGGCTTCGATTATTATTATTTGCTACCTTTTGGGTCAGCGGGTAGGAGTCAGCCTGTTATCGGTGGATGCCAAAATAAAAGAAAAATTACGGATAACCATAGAAAGTTCCCCTGATGGTAGTAGCTGGCAAAAAGAACTATCAAGTGTACTAGTGTTCCTGGAGCGAAACAAGAGGTGAAGCATGCCGGTTTTTATAAAATATACCCTTCTAACATCTTTATTATCATTTCTGATGGCAGGTTTCCCCGCACTAACGTTTTTAATAGCTATCTTATGGGGTGGTAGCCTGATTATGGCCGGTATCAACCTGGATTTGAAACAGATGTTAGCTGTTACCGGGCTTAGTATAGTGGTACTATATGCCGTTGGCGGGGTACACATACCCTTTTACCACCTGGCGTTTTTTGGACTATCGGCAATAGTTATGAGTTTCCTGGCCAATAGGGGAAAGGAATATTACCATGTACAGAAATGGGGTATAGCTGCAGCAGTAATAGGGGTGACCTTGTTTACCCTGATGATATATTTCAGTACCGGACAGATCGGGATTCAGGAAATGGAAAAACAATTAAATATATACCTGCAAGAAAATGAAACACAGTTCGAGCAGTCCGGGTTAATTAAACTTTATGAAGAGCGGGGTATAAGCAGGGAGGAGCTAGAAGATGGTATTCAACATATGGTGAAGAGTTTAGCCCGGCATCTACCTGCTTTTTACTATCTTCAGGCTATTTTGGCAGCATTTTTCATGCTAATATTGGCTACTAGTCTGTGCCATAAGGCTGGTTTAGAGCGTCTAATAAAGAGGCCTTTTAAATATGAGATTATGCCCTGGCAACTGGCCTGGGTGGTAATTGCCGGCCTGGCCCTGTGGCTTTTGGGTCGGGCTCAGATGAACAGCCTTTATTATACCGGTTCCAATATCCTGGTGGTAATGCTCCCCATTTCCGTGTATTTCGGCCTGGCTACAGTTATATTTAAACTAAAGCAGCAAAAGCCGGTTCACCAGAAATGGGTTACTATAATCCTGATTATACTGAGTATATTGTTTCTTCCCTCAGCGGTCATATTTTTCAGTGTAATCGGAGTGTTTGATGCTTTACTGGATTACAGAAAGTTACGCTTGGAAAAGGAGGTATAAATAATGAAGGTCATATTAACTCAGGATGTGAAGAACCTGGGTAAAGAAGGGGACGTAAAAGATGTCTCCGATGGTTATGGGCGCAATTACTTAATTCCCAGGGGGTTAGTGGTGGAAGCCACCAAGGCTAATCTCAAGGAAAAAGAAGATCAGGTCAGCCGTTTGCAAAAGCAGAAAGACCGGGAAAAAACTCAGGCCCAGGCTATGCACGACCGTCTTAACGGTAAAAGTATAACTATAACGGCCCGGTCCGGCGGGGGAGACAAATTATTTGGCGCAGTTACCTCCAAGGAAATAGCTGATGCCTTAAATAAACAGTTTAAAGTTAAGTTAGACAAGAAAAAGGTAGACCTGGGAGAACCTATTAAACACCTGGGCGAATACCCGGTTAAAATCAAAATTTATCCGCAAATACAAGCAGAAATAACCGTGCGGGTAGAAGCAGCAGATTAATACCCTGGAGGACATTGAAGTGAAGCAGTATTCAACCCGGTACCATGCCAGCATGGAAACGCAGCAAGAAACCAAGACGCGATTATTATGGCGAACTGAAGCTATATACAAAAAGCTAGATGCCATCTATGGCACCCAGGAATTGATAATGAAAGCCAGTAAATTCGACGCTATCGACCTTATGAGCTCATCTCTCCTGCCGGATCGGGTTCTGGCGCTCAGTCGCATTTTAAAAGAAAACCCCACTCTAAATGATAAGTTTTTGGAGAATCAGATACCGGCTTTGCTGGACGAACTAGAAGAACTTTTAATCGAAATTTTTGCCCGGCGCCAGGTAGAAAATGAACTGGAACAGCGTATTCAACAGAGAATAGAAGAGAAATACAATGATTATATTCAGGACATTAAACTGGAGGTTATGAAAGAGCAAAAATCCTCGCCCGAAAATGCCCGTACCCTGAAAAAACTAGGCAAACTGGAGAAAATGGAATACACCCAGCTTAATCGTTCCGCTCTGGACGTCCTCCGGCCTACCGGTCTTAATGAGATTATCGGCCAGGATAAGGCAGTAAAAGCCTTGATATCCCGTTTAAACAACCCCTACCCCCAGCATATCATTCTTTATGGCCCACCCGGCGTAGGTAAAACCACCTGCGCCCGGCTAGCCCTGGAAATGGTCAAAGGAAACCCCCAAAGCGCCTTTTGTGAAGAGGCACCATTCATAGAGGTGGATGGTACTACTCTGCGCTGGGACCCACGTGAATCTACCAACCCCCTGCTGGGTTCGGTTCATGACCCCATTTACCAGGGGGCACGGCGGGAACTGGCTGATGAAGGTATCCCGGAACCAAAGCTGGGACTGGTTTCGGAGGCCCACGGAGGAATACTCTTTATTGATGAATTAGGGGATATGGATCCACTTTTACAAAACAAACTCTTAAAAGTGCTGGAAGATAAGCGGGTTTACTTTGAATCATCCTATTATGACCCCCATGACGAAAGAATACCACAGTATATAAAACAGTTGTTTGAGCAGGGAGTACCGGCCGATTTTGTACTAATTGGAGCTACTACCCGGGAGCGCGAAGATATTAGCCCGGCATTTCGTTCCCGCTGCATGGAAATATTTTTTGAGCCCCTGACCCAGGAACATATAAAGCAAATAGTACATATGTCAGCCAATAAACTGCAAATTAACATAGAGAGCAGCGTAAGCGAGATTATCAGCCAGTATTGCTGTGATGGCCGCGGGGCCAACAAGATTTTGGTAGATGCCTTTGCCATAGCCTTGAATGAAACCGGAAAACGGGCGGCAGTAGTAGAGATTCGGCAAGAGCATGTGTATGAAGCCATACAAAACAGCCGCTTAAACACCTGCTGCTTGCAGCGGGCTACAGAGGAAACTGAAATAGGGAAAATATTTGGGTTAGGAGCCTTTGCTTATCAAGGACGATTGATTGAGCTAGAAGCAGTTGCCTTCCGCGCGGAACACTCGGGCGAAGGAAGTATCCGCTTTAATGAAACCGCTGGTTCCATGGCCAGAGATTCTGTATTTAATGCTGCCTCGGTACTGCGTCAGGATAGTGGAGAAAAGCTGAAAGACTATGATTTACATATAAACGTTATCGGTGGTGGCAGGGTGGATGGCCCTTCCGCCGGGGCAGCTATATACCTGGCTATACTAAGTGCCATTAAGAAAAAACCTATACGCCAGGATGTAGCTATTACTGGAGAATTGGCTCTGCAGGGTAAGGTGAAAGCAGTGGGAGCCCTGCATGAAAAAATCTATGGAGCCCGCCAGGCCGGCATCAAAAAAATGCTAATACCAGCGGAAAACGGGAAGGATATAGCCCAGAGCCCCCCGGGAATAGAGATAATTCCTATCAAATACATAAACGAAGCCTACAAATACGTTTTTACCGACTGAGGGTGGGACAAGGGGACAGGTCCCGTGTCCCAGTA
>CAZAZH010000071.1:0-9492 GCA_964489585.1 uncultured Syntrophomonas sp. | reverse complement strand
CCAAATTTATGCCCATTATTTCAACTATGATTGGTTTTGGTATGCTCTGGTTGGTCGGCGGATGGGGGAAAATCAGGGAAGGTTTTATACCTTGTATCCTGGCCGGTTTTACCATGGGTTTTACGGCAATAGTAGTTGCTCATATCGGTACCGGCATAGTCTTAACCGGAGTACTGGGCGGTTTAGCTACCATTATAATTATGCTGATTTATCTTAAACTAAGTGGAGAAGCTATTTTAGACCGCAGTTGTGTCACTATGGAAGAAAAGAATATAGAAAAAACCATGCCCCTCTTAACAGCCCTGGCTCCCTGGATAATATTGATAGCAACCTGTTTGATTATTAACTTCTGGCCCCCGCTCTTTAATTTCTTATTTAAAGATTTGGCAATGCCGGTCCAGATTATTCCCGGAGGCAAACCTATTATGACCCGCATGTTGTGGAACGCCTATACCTGGGTGATAATAAGTACTTTGCTTGCTATACCGTTTATTAAACCGAGCCGGGAACAGTGGCAGGATATCGGGAAGAAATGGATTAGACGGGCACCACGCCCGGTATTTTCAGCAGCGATATTCTTTGCCATAGCCTATGTAATGACTTATTCCGGTTATGCTCCGGTGAACGGCATCTGGGAAATTATTAGCGCTGATTATAATATGATATCAATACTGGCCGTCAGTTCGGCTGACTTCTTCCAGGGTCTTTATCCTGCGGCAGCAGCCTTCCTGGGATTGCTGGGAGGTTTTGTAAGCGGCAGTGAAGCATCGACTATAGCTTTGTTTACCAAATATAATATCCTTACTTCAAAAATACTCTCCGTAGATGCCCTGGTAGTTACTGCTGGAACAGCCATTGCCGGGGGATTAGCCAGTGTCATCTCACCGGCCAAACTACAAAACGCTGCAGCTACCATTGACAGCCTGGGTACCGAATCCAAAGTAATTCGGGTGGTAGTACCTATAGCCCTTATATTTACAACCGTAGCGGCAATTCTAACCTTCATTTGGGCGTAAGGTGACAGGGGACGGTTCCTGTGTCACCCCCTGCAGGGGGTGACACAGGAACCGTCCCCTGTCACCTCTTAGATCAATTTACGCCTCCGGTTGCGTTTCTTCCGGTTTTGGTCCCTCATAGACTTCCACGGTTTTGCTGAAAGCCGGGGTGCGCCATTGTTCTATCATTTGAATAGCATCCTTAGGGCAGTCATCCACGCAGGCAGAACAGACGATACAACGATAAATGTCCAGGGTCCAGGTTTTATTAGCCCGGTCCACCTTTATCGCATCAGCCGGACACTTTTTGCTGCACAGGGTGCAGAAGTTGCATTTATCAGCATCAAATTCTATGTGCCCCCGGGTATGGGGATATAATATTCTTTCCTCTGCCGGATATAATCTAGTTTCCGGACGGGAAAACAGATTCCTCATAATATTAGGTAACATAACGGCCATTTTTCACCCCTCCTTTCTATCGTTCCGTACAACTGATACAGGGGTCAATGGAAAGGGTAACAACTGGTACATCAGCCATTTCACATCCCGGCAGCATCTTCAGCAATGCCGGGATATGAGCATAGGTTGGAGTCCTTACTCTCATCCGTACCAGGTTCTTAGTACCATTGCCTTTGACATACCAGAGCACTTCACCCCGCGGTTGTTCTACCCGGCGGATAGTTTCACCATTGGGGTTGCCTTTGACCTTAACCTGGGCTTCACCTTCGGGTAGGCGGTGCAAGGCTTCCAGAGCCAGGTCAATCGCCTGGTAAACTTCACGGGCACGTACTACCGCGCGGGCATAACAGTCTCCGTCAGTTTCCACTATTGGTTCAAAGCCCAGCTCGCCATAAGCCTCATAGCCGGTCTGGCGTAAATCCTGGGCTACGCCGCTGGCTCTTAAAACCGGACCAACAGCGCCCAAGGTAATTACTTCTTCTTTGCTTAATACCCCTATACCTACAGTTCTCTTCTTTACCGTGTAATCCTTAAGAATAACCGGGGTAACCCGATCCAGTTCATTTTTTACTTCCATTAAAGTTTTTTCAATTATACTTATCTGCTCATCCGTTAAATCGCGGCGCACACCACCGATGCAGGAGGCTGATAAAATTATACGGTGACCACCGGTCATTTCCATCAGGTCAACGATTCTTTCCCGGATGGCCCAGTATTTCATAAACAGACTTTCAAAGCCAAAGGCATCAGATAACAGACCCAACCACAGTAAATGGCTGTGGATTCGGCTTAACTCACCGTAAAACACCCGCAAATATTTGGCTCGAGGAGGAATCTCTACCCCCATGATATCTTCAATAGCTTCACAATAGGTCATACCATGCATAAAACTGCATATACCGCAAACCCGTTCCACCAGGAAAACATTCTGGGGAAAATCATTTAGTTCACCCGCCTTTTCCAAACCGCGGTGAATGTAGCCGATAGCCGGGGCAACACTTACTACTTTCTCATCTTCATAAGTGATGTTAAGCTGCAGGGGTTCGGGCAAAACTGGATGTTGCGGTCCAAATGGGGTAACTATTTTAGCCATTTTTCTTAACCCCCTTTGCTACTTTTTTCTCTTCTTTGCGGGTCATGGGGTGAGGGTCAGCACCCTCGATCATATACAGACGACCTCCCAGATCCACCGCAATATTAGAAATATTTACGCCAAACAATTCTTTTATTTCGTTTTCAACCAGGAAAGCACAGAGATACACTCCGGAAATACTGGGTAGCTCATCTTGCTTGCCGATGGCCACTTCCAGGTTCACCAGTTCCGTTTCCCGGTCAAAAGAATATATAATGCGAAACTGTTCAATTTCATCTACACAGGTAGCGGTAACAAAACGATAGTCTGCATCAAACATGGCTTGGGTCTCATTTATTAGTTGTTCCGGGGTTATTTGCTTTGCTTCAAAACTCATTTAGCTACCTCCTCAGATTCCATCTGGGTTTTCTCCTTAAGTTTCTGCAAACCTAATACCACCCCATCAATAATAGCCTCGGGACGAGCAGCACAACCTGGTACATAAACATCGACCGGGATAACCTGGTCTACTCCACCCAGGATGTTATAACAATTATGGAAGACCCCACCGGTGCAAGCACAGCTTCCTACTGCTACTACCACTTTCGGTTCTGGCATCTGGTTATACAAATTTTTAAGAACCCGGGCATTACGGCGGTTAACCCCACCGGTGACCAGCAATACGTCAGCGTGTTTAGGATTCCCCGTATTAATAATTCCGAAACGCTCAATATCATAAACCGGGGTCAGGCTGGCCAGAATTTCTATGTCACAGCCATTACAGCTGCTGCAATCATAGTGCAACACCCAGGGAGACTTCAGTCGCGATTTTTGAATAATTCCCACTTAAATCACCCCTCCCCTAAATAAGATAGACGCCCAGGTTCACCAGGCATAAAATAATGCCCACTGACCAGGTCAACTTAACCATCCATGACCAGGTCATACGAGCACAGATATTATCAATAACCAGTTCAATAAAAAAGGCGGCCAGGGCCAAAAGCAAACCTGCCCATATAGGCTGTGCCCAGAATAGCACCACCAGACCCAGTACCAGCACCAGTTCATACCAGTGGGTTAGCTCGATTAGGGCCAGATAAGGGCCGGAATATTCGGTGGTAATCCCCTGAACCAGTTCCTGGTGGGCATGATGACAGGTAGAAAGGTCAAAGGGGGATTTGCGCATTTTAATAGTCAGAATTAAAAGCACGGCTATAAATACCAGTGGCAGTGAAAAAAGTAAGGGCTCAGGCCGGGCAAAGATATCTTTTACCAGGAAACTCTGATTCTGCATGAATACCCCTATAGCCAGCAAGATTAATACTGGTTCGTAGGAAAGCATCTGCAGCAGTTCCCTTTGACTGCCAATATGGCTATATGGAGATTTGGTGCTTAATCCGCCCAGGACAAAACAGATAGCGGCAAAAGCCATAACAAAAACGATTACCAGCAGGTCGCTGCCCAGGCAGAGCATAGCCAGGCTGGTTATAATCAGAGCCAGATAGCCTATGGCCCATAGAACCTGGCGCTGGTTAACCAGAAAACGTTCTTTACCCAATAGCTTGAATACATCATAAAAAGGCTGTAATAGGGGAGGGCCAACCCTTCCCTGCATCCGGGCAGTGATAATACGGTCTATCCCGGAGAGCAGACCGCCCAGAACCGGCGCTGCAACTAATACTAGTAGAATAATTACCAACTCTCTCATATGACCGTCACCCCCAGCAGCATAATTATTACAATAATAGCTATCACGTTCCCGACCTTATTAAGCTTAATTTCATCCAGGGAACTGGAGAAATAATAGTTTGACAAACTTAACTCTACTGCCTGATCAGCAGTGGAGAGAAACGAAGTAGAATCTATTTCACCGGTATTTTCACCGCAGAGATATATAGGTCTTATATTGGCTTTCTCCGGCTTAAACAAGAGCCAGAAGGCCAGGATAGCTACGGCCAGAACCACAAACAGGGGCCAAGCGGTGAAAGCACCTATAGTCTTGGTAGCCGTTTGAGCTACTATGGACCCCCCCTGGGTAAATAAACCACTGGTCTTATAGGCCACTTCTACGGCCGGGGCCACCAGTTTATTCATAACCGGAACTACAAACATACCCAGGACAACTGCACCCAGGGCCAGTCCTCCTAGTGAAACTACATAATGGGGAGCCATTTTTTCAGGTTTCATTCGGGCTAACCCAGGTTCACCCTCCATCAGACGCCCCAGCCATTTAATCCAGAATAGTGCTGTAACTGCACTGGCCAGTACAAACATTAAGGCCACCAGCGGTAATTGGGTAGATGCCTCCAGCGATGCCCATTTACCTACCAGCATGCCAAACGGGGGCAGGAACATACTGAGAACACCGATAGCTACGATAATTGTAGTAACCGGCATGCGGTCAACCAGTCCGCCCATATCCTCAATGTCACGGCTGCCGATATTATGTTCAATAACACCGGTGGAAAGGAAGAGCAGTCCTTTGGAAACGGCGTGGAATATAATCAAAGCTATAGCTGCGCTAATAGCAACCGGAGTATTAATACCGGCACAGGCAATAATCAAGCCCAGGTTGGCGATAGTGGAATAAGCCAAAACCCTTTTGGCATTAGACTGGGTAACCGCCAGGACTGAAGCTGCCAGGAAGGTAAAAGCACCAGCTACAGCAACTAAATCACTCAGATAAGTACCTTGATAAGCCGGAGCCATTCTTACTACCAGATAAACCCCAGCCTTAACCATGGTACTGGAGTGTAGCAAAGCCGACACCGGAGTAGGTGCCACCATGGCTCCTAATAACCAGCTCTGGAAAGGCATCTGCGCCGACTTCGTAAATCCTGCAAACACCAGTAGAGCTACCGCAAATAAAATGGTACCAGTGGCACCACCAGGTAAAGCCAAAAGCGTACGGATAGCCAGCGGCTGTCCCGGGAGTGATGCTGCCAGGAACACAATAGCCAGAATAAACGCTACCCCGCCTACCATATTCATCCATAACGCCCGGCAGGCATTGGCAACTGCCTCTTTATCCAAATTGTGGCCAATTAGTTCAAAGGAACATAAGGTGGTTACTTCCCAGAAGAAATACAACCAGACCAAACTGTTGGAAAATACTATGCCATTCATGGCACCTAGGAAAATAACCAGCCAGAACATAAAACGGGGTTGCCTTGATTTCTCTACCGGATGGTGTTCCTCATGTTCAGCGATATAGCGAACCCCGTAAATACAAATAAGCGAACCGATGATGTTGATAATAAGACTCATAATAATGGCCAGATTATCAATCACAAAAACCGGGTTTATAGCGGCGTGTTCCCCGGTAAAGAAATCAAAATAAACCAGCACCACCAGCTGGATTAAGGTAAGAATAGTGATTAAGGCGTGTTTATTTTTCAAACCAATATAGAGTATAAGTCCTAGTAAAGCAAAATCGGCTACGGTTACCACCTGATCCCAGGAAAAACCTAATATCCCGGAAGGCTGGTAATCGAATGGCCCCATGGCCAGCAGTGCCAGAGATACTAATGCCAGCGCAATTCCAGTTATCCAGGCGATTGCATTTCTGAATCCATAACTGCGCCCAAAATAACAAAGCAGTGCTGCCAGAACCGGTAGCCATATTGCAATAGCAACAAGGCCCTCAGCCATTTCCAATATACTCACCCCTTCTGTGTAGTGTGTTGCTTAGAATGCTTTGACGTTTTCTAGCAGGGTAAACTAATGGCTGTCCTCCTTTCATGGGTTAATATCCGGCTCCACTTTGCTCTCGTTCACCAGCGGCCAGATTATCAGCATAACCACAAAATGTCAAAGACGACATTTATGTCGACGCGGTATGCAGAAATAAAACAATATTCGACAAAATAATTATACCAAAAGATAAAAATAAATTAAAGTGGACCAGGGGGACTGTCCCCCTGGCCTGGCAAATGGAGTAGTTATCTCGAATACATGGGGAAGGGGTACCTAGTAGATAGAAGAGACATATGCTTGAAAACTTTGAAAGAGGAAGGCTTATCGACAAGGCAATTGGCAAGATTAACAGGCATAAGCAGGGGGGTTATTTTAAAAGCGTAGCATAACCAGGGGCAACCAGGGGGACCGTCCCCCTGGTTAGGAAGGTTTTTCAAACAGGTAGAAATACTCACCGTATCCTTTTTCCTCTAGTTCCTCTTTGGGTATGAAACGCAGGGCTGCGGAGTTAATACAGTAGCGTAAGCCCCCGAGAGATGGGCCATCATTAAATACGTGTCCCAGGTGTGAGTCTGCTTCTTTGCTTCTAACTTCTGTACGTATCATGCCGTGGCTGTAATCGGGTTTTTCTTTGATGTTACCGGCCTGAAGGGGCTTGGTGAAGCTGGGCCAGCCGCATCCGGAATCATATTTATGCAACGAGCTGAACAGGGGTTCACCGGAAACAATATCAACATAGATACCTTCTTTTTCGTTGTTCCAGTATTCGTTATTAAACGGTGGTTCGGTGGCATTGTTTTGGGTTACTTCATATTGCATTGGAGTCAAAACCTGTTTGAAATTTTTCTTTTCTTCCTGTTTCCAGTGCTTTTTTATATAAGCATCTCGCCCGGAAGCCAGGCGATACTGCTTATAGTGCAATGGATTTTTCTTACCATAATCCTGGTGGTATTCTTCAGCGGGGTAAAAAGGCCCGGCGGGAAGAATTCTGGTTACTATGGGTTTATCAAACCTGCCGCTTTGGGCAAGTAAATTCTTTGATTCCTCTGCTTTCTTCTTTTGCTCCTCATTATGATAAAAAATAGCAGTCTGGTAAGTCTCTCCACGATCGAGAAACTGTCCCCCGGGGTCAGTGGGGTCTATCTGCTGCCAATATATTTCTAGAATTTGTTCGTAGGAGATTTGTTCTGGATCAAAATTAATCTGAACTGCTTCATAATGGCCAGTTTCCTGGGAACATACCTGTTCGTAGAAAGGATTTTCCGTATGACCGCCGGTGTAGCCTGAGACCACCTTGTTTATACTGGGCATTTCGTCAAAGGGGGAAACCATGCACCAAAAACAACCTCCGGCGAAGGTTGCCAGTTCATTTCTATTCGTATCCATCCTCACACCTCCAATACTAATAGTAGTTACTTTTATTAGTTTTACCTTTACCTTAATATTTATATGAATTTTCAGTATGGTGCAAGTTTTCTTTCGGCTATCCGAATTTAATTTCTGCAGAAATCTCCTATCCTTAAAATAAAGCATTATTAATATAGCCCTGATTAGCTCCATAAAACTGAGGTGTGTTAAATAGCCTAAGTAGGTTGATGACCGGTACCTGACTTTTTTCTATGAAATAGGTATTGGTCTTGTTTACTAACTCATATACAATAAATAAGGAGATTTTGTTGAAATTGTGGGGATTAGATGGCCAGGAATAAAGAAAAAATTATTTTTATTGTTAATCCAGTCTCTGCCAACGGACGGACCCCGCGAAGCTGGAAACGACTGGAGAAAGGTCTTCAGGAAAAAGGTTATATCTTTGATGTAGCCTATACTTGTCGACCCATGCATGCTGTAGATATTACCCGCAATGCTTTAGAAAAGGGTTTCGAACGGGTAATAGCTGTCGGTGGGGATGGCACTTTTAACGAAGTTATAAATGGTTTTTATCTGGATGGACAGAAAATAAGCAAGAGTGCTGCTCTTTCGGTATTGCCTATGGGCACAGGTGGGGATTTTTCCAGATATCTAAATAATAAAAATGATATTAATTACATATGTCATTTGCTTGAACAGGATCATAAAAATGCCTGTGATATAGTTCATGCTCGATTTACCGGGTGGGATGGCAAACCAACAGAGAGGTATTATCTCAATATCTTTGATACTGGAATAGGCAGCGCAACTTGTTATCGCGTTAATCACGGATCAAAAGCCCTGGGAGGGTTTTTCTCTTTTTTATCTGCTACCCTTTACAACCTGGCAACATATAAGAATCAGTATCTTACGGTAAAGGTAAATGGAACGGAAGTATACCGGGGAAAGTCATCAGTAACGGCAGTTGCTAATGGTAAGTTTTTTGGTGGGGGAGTAATGATTGCTCCTCATGCCAAAATCGATGATGGCTTATTGGATATTGTGATTATCGAGGATTTAAGCAAATGGGAATTCTTAAAAAATTATCCTAAAGCATATAAAGGCGAACATTTAACCCATCCGCAGATACAATATTTCCAGGGAGAAACCGTAAGCATTCAATCTGAGGAGAAATTACTCTTGGAATTAGATGGCGAATCACCGGGATATGGAGACACTGAGCTAAAGATATGTAAGCAGGATATGATACTTGCGGTATAAGAAATCGAAACCCCGGTTGCAGTCCCCATGTTTTTTGCAGTTGAGCTGAACAGGGCTTTCACGGAAACGAAGTTTTAGGCAACCAGGACGACCACACGACAACCAGACAACCAAGCAACCAAGGGAAGAGCAACGGCAACCAGGGGGACCGTCCCCCTGGTTCGCCTGGTTCAGACCCCTGGTTCAGACCCCTGGTTCAGAATATTTCTTCGGGTAAGTCCAGAACGGTCGCATCGCCGATATTTAAGATTTCAAGCAAAGATGCTATTTCAGGAACGATATTTTTCACAAAGAAACGGGCTGACGCAACCTTGCCCGCGTAGAAAGCATAGTCAAAGTGTTCACTACCCAGTTCATCAATCTTTTGCTGCGCAATCAGGGCCATTTCCAGGAGCAGTTTACCGGCCCATAGTTTGCCGGTGGTATGCAGCACTCTGGTAGCATAAAGCTGCGGCATACCTGGTGTAGCAAATAGCTCTCTCAATTTTTTAAGAATTTCATCATATTTGCCCATGTAGTCTGCCATAATGCTAAATTCCTGTTCAAAACCGGAACTGGCTGCATTAGTTGTAATGAAATCCCGAATATGCTGCAGCCAGGCGGCGAATATTTCACCCTTCTTCATGGTCATCTTACGGCCTA
>CAZAZH010000070.1:8418-9495 GCA_964489585.1 uncultured Syntrophomonas sp. | reverse complement strand
AATTGCTCACCATATCTTTCATACTTTATCTGGCCCACTCCATTTATCTTAAGCATTTCTTCTCGATTTTGCGGCAGGTAGGCAGCCATTTCTTGCAGGGTAGTATCCGGAAAAATTATATAAGGAGGCAGTCCCTGTTCCTGGGCAATTTGCCGACGCAGATTGCGCAGAGCCTGGAATATTGTGCTTTCGGGCGCTGCCGCCTGGGGTATTTTAGGTAAACTGACTATAACTTTTTCTTCACTGCGCAGAACCGGGCGCGCCCGCCGGCCAAGTTGTACTACCGGATAGCGTCCGCTGTCAATAATAAGGTAATCTTCAGCAGCCAGTAGATTAATTAAATCAACAATCTGCTGGGTGCTATAGTTGCTCATAATCCCATAGGTAGAGAGCCGGTCAAAACCCAGTTCCATAATCCTTTTTTGTTGCGCTCCCTTTAAAACAGCAGCAATAAGTTTACTGCCGTAGGCTTGTTTCATTCGTACGATACAGGAAAAAATCTTTTGCGCCTCTATAGTAATATCGCGTAGTTCCCGTTCCAAACAATTAGCACAGTGATTGCAAGGTTCATTATCCTTTTCACCGAAATATGCCAGTATATATTGGCGCAGGCAATGGGAAGTGTGGCAATAGTCAATCATGTCCTGCAGTTTGGCGTATTCCATGTCTTTGCGGATTTCAGAGCGGCTGCTGTGCTCAATCAGGAATTTTTGAATTAGTATATCCTGTGCCTGGTAAAGCAGGATACAATCCGCTGGTTGACCATCCCGCCCGGCTCGTCCAGCTTCCTGATAATAAGCTTCCAGGTGTCGGGGCATGTTATGGTGAATAACAAAGCGTACATTAGATTTGTCAATACCCAGACCAAAGGCATTGGTAGCTATCATAACCTGTATCTTATCGAAAATAAAGGCTTCTTGATAACTATTCCTTTCAGCATTATTTAAACCGGCGTGGTATTTACCTATAGAATAGCCTCGCTTGGTAAGCTCTTCGAACAGGCTTTCTACTTCTTTACGGGTAGCCGCATAAATAATTCCGGCATTATCCGGATGCTCGTCAAGGTAACGGCAGATA
>CAZAZH010000070.1:0-8318 GCA_964489585.1 uncultured Syntrophomonas sp. | reverse complement strand
TGCAAGCAAGCAAATAGTATAGCAAAAACACGTTTGCAAAACGTAATGACATGATGATTCCCAATATGTTACAATTACTCTGGTTTACTTGATTACGATAGGAGTGATTATAGTAGGAATTCAAATAATAACCGATAACTGTTGTGATTTACCCCCCGAACTATTGGAACGGTATAAGGTCATAGTCGTGCCTTTAAGAGTGAGATTCGGGGATGAGGAAATCCCACCGGAGAATTTTGATAACGCTACCTTTTACAACCGCTTAAAAACCTCACCTCAACTACCCAGTACCAGCCAGCCTATGCCAGGAGACTTTCTGGTACAGTACCAGAAAGCCATTGAACAAAACCAACAAATCATAAGCATTCATTTATCCTCGGGAATATCGGGGACGGTTCAGTCTGCCAATATAGCTGCAGAAATGCTTACAGGTGAGCCCATACATATTATTGACTCCAGAAAAGCTTCGGTTGGCCAGGGATTAATGGTGTTAGAGGCTGCCCGTATGGCTGTATCTGGGGAAGAGGTATCCACAATTATAAACCGCCTGAATGAAATGCAAAACAGGCTACGTTGTATCTTTGTAGTTGGTAATTTAGATATTCTCATAAAAGGAGGGCGGTTATCTCGTGCCAAGGGGTTACTGGCTGGTGCCTTGAATATAAAGCCGGTACTGCACATGGATACAGAAGGGAAAATTGTACCTTTTAGCAAGGCTCGTGGTCACAGAGGAGCGCGGAATAAGCTTATTGAGCTAATGGAGACTCTGGGCTCAGACCTGAGTAGTCAAACTGTCGGAATTTGCCATAGTGCCTGCCCGGATGACGCAGAATACCTGAGAAGTATTATTACAGAAAGACTACACGTTCCCGAAGTAATTATCGGCGAGATAGGACCAGTTATTGGTTCCCACGTTGGTCCCGGCACGTTTTCAGTGTTTTTCGAAGATTAAGGAATAACTCAGCATGAAAGACCTGGCGCAGTTCACAGAGCCAGGTCTTTATTATGTGTAAACCACGGGAAACTATGGAATGCTTTATAGGAGCAGCCAATTAGAAAACCAGATAGAAAAATCAGGTAAGTCGAGTAAAGGCGGTATTCCGGTCTTAAAATTAATTTGCTGTAAAAGGCGGGTGAGTAGTTGTGAGGATTTCTTTTGGTTATGTAGCCATGTCCGTAGTTCTAAAAGATTGTTCCCCATCAAGGACGATAACGCTCCAGAATCTGTTCAAAATAGATAGTGAAAAAGCCAGGTTTGCCAGATTGAGTTCAATTGCCCGAGAAAATCTGAAAAATACTCAGCGGCTATTTTTTCACAACCAAGCTCATGATATTAAGGTATTTCGTATCACTTCAAAACTGATTCCCCTGGCTACCCATCCTGTAACCGAAAACTGGGATTGGTTTGTTGAGGTAAAAGATGAGCTTCAAACCATGGGGGAATATGCCAGGAATAATGGTTTTCGCCTGAGTGCTCATCCTGACCATTTTACGATATTAAACTCCCCCCGGGAGGACGTTACTGAGGCTTCCATTAGGGATTTGGAGTATCACCTGCGGATACTGGATGGTATGGGGTTGGATTCATCAGCTAAACTGGTAATTCATGTAGGTGGCAGCTATAAAAATAAAGAGGCGTCGTTAGAGAGATTTATACAAAACTACAAACTGCTTTCCAGCGACCTTAAGCAAAGAATAGTTTTGGAAAACGATGATAAGATTTATACCGTCCGGGATGTCCTTGGTCTGTGCCAGGAATTAAAAATTCCCATGGTGCTGGATATTCATCATCACTGGTGTAATAACCATAATGATAATATAGGGGACTATTGGGATGATATATTTGCTACCTGGGATGGTGAAGCCAGACCCCCCAAGATTCACCTTTCCAGTCCTAAAGATGAGAAACACTTCAGGAGTCACGCTGATAATGTTGAAGCCTCCTTTCTTCTTGATTTTCTGACTCAGGCCAAACAACTGGACCGTGACTTTAACGTGATGATAGAAGCTAAAAATAAAGACCTGGCCCTTTTCACTTTAATGAACGAGTTAAAAAAAATACCACATATCAGGTTTATCGATGAAGCTACTATAGAGGTTTAAATAACCATAGTTAACCCTTAAACCTACGCTTATACTTAAATGTCACGCCTGATCCCCGTGACTCTGGGATTAGGGTTATTCAGTCCTATATAACAGTCCTGGTTAAATTTGGACTTTTTGCCGATGTGGAATTTTATTTTTGACATTAAAATTATATTGAGAATATATAATATCTGGCAAAAAGGAGGTTTGTTAATGAAAAGAATAGGTTATATGTTTCTGGCGGTTATATTAAGCCTTTCCCTGGTGATAACCCCTGTGATGGCCAAAGGCGGCGCCGGAGGAAACTCGTCCGGAGGAGGCGGTAAAGGTTCTTCGGTATCTTCGAGCAACTCCAGCGGGGGAGGTTCATCCGGTGCGGGTAAAGCTTCATCAACATCCCCGGGTAATTCCAGCAATAAGGGGTCTGCTAAGGAAGGGAAATCTGTATCCGCTGACAATAACAGTAAGTCCGGGAAATCAAACAACGGTCAGGGGAAATCGGATTCCGGTAACAAAAGTAGCGTTGGAAAGGATAGTAAGGCAGGAAATAATAAAGTAGATTCTGGCAAAAAGGTTAAGGACGGGGTAGATTTAACTCGTGGAAATAAACAAGTGATTCAGGAGCGCCTGCAGTTAAAAGAAGCCAAGACGGCTAAAAAACAGTTTAAGGATACTGAAGGTCACTGGGCCCAAAACTGTATTCAAAGGGTACAGCAAATTGGATTAATTCAGGGATATGAAGATGGAAGTTTCAATCCGGATGCGGCAGTACGTCGGGTAGAAGCTATGGTAATGGTAGTAAATCTGGCTGAAATTATTAATGAAGACAGTTTGACTGATGAGACTGATGTTGATGAAACTACGGATGAGACTGATGAAAATACTATTGATGACGAAACCACTGATGAGAACACTGAAGATGATGATAGTGTAAACGATGAGGATGAAAATATCGGCGATGTACCGGCATGGGCCAGAAACCAAGCTCGCAAGGCTAGTATGATGAAGATAATAAACATTAACCGTTTCCATAGCGAGATTCAGGCCAGTAGAGCCCAGGTGGCAGTAATGTTGGCCAAGGCATTAGAACTCGAGCCTGTAGAAGTTGATGAAAACGCATTTACCGATAGTCTGAAAATATCTTCTGAAGATGTAGGTTACATACTGGCACTTAAAGAGGCCGGGGTTATAAATGGAACTCCAGACGGTAAATTTAATCCCAACAGTGCCATTACCAGGGCAGAAATGGCTACTATGCTGGCCAAAGTACTTGAAAACGTTGAGGTTGAAGAAGAAGGCGACCAACCGGAAGAAGGATCAGAGGTATCCGATGAAGATACTGAAAACGATGAAACTACTGACCCTATCGAAGATGATGACACACTAACTGATGAGACTGAGTCCGACACCGAGGATAACGAAAGTGAGACTGACGATGATACGCCCGATAGCTCAGATAATAACCAGAATACAAACGTATAATATCAGTATTATAGGCTCCCGCTAAATTGGCGGGAGTTTTTTATCACTTTATTAACCCCATGGACATTAACCCACCCAGGTCTGTCGGGTACCCACAATACCTATGTAAATTGCCATAATGTTAGGAGAAAGAAGTATCCTTACCCTTCACCTTTTACTCATCACTCTTAATTAAGTCACAAATTCAGTGTTGTTTACAAGAAAACTTTGCTTAGTACTTATTTCCTTATCAATGTGTATTGACACCATGTTCTGTTACCAGACCTGTAAACATAAATTAGTAGCAGTTACTTATATAAATGGGATGGTAAATTATTTGAAGAGACTTAAAAAATACAGATTCATATTATTACTGATACTCAGCCTTACTTTGTTGGGAGCTGGAATAAATAATGTATTCCCGCAATCCATAAAAAGCCGGATTAACCGTGGTGAAACGGTTAATATCCTATTGATGGGCGTTGATGCCAGACCAGGAGAAGAGCAAAATACTCGCAGTGACACCATGGTGGTGGCCAGTATAAATTATAAACTGGATAAAATTGTGCTGCTCTCCATTCCCAGGGATACCAGGATAGAGGGAAGGGATCGAACCGGGAAAATAAATATGATCAATCAATTAAAGGGACCAGAAGAAAGCTGTAAAGAAGTATCGCGCCTGCTGGGAAAAGATGTGGAATACTATGTTATTACTAACTTCGAGGGGTTTGAAAAAATGATTGACACCCTGGGTGGGGTGGATATGAATGTAGATATTAATCTCAGGAGTTATACTAACGGTGTCTTTTTAGAAAAGGGCTATCGTCATCTTAATGGTAAAGAGGCTCTGACCTATGCTCGTTTCCGTGAAACCCAGCAAGGAGATATCGGGAGAACGGCCAGGCAGCAAAACTTATTGAAGGCATTAGCACAACAACTGGGTCGCAAGGAGAACGTCGCTCGTTTACCGCGACTTCTGGCGCAACTCCGAGAAAATGTACAAAGTAATATATCCTTAAGCGATATAGTCTATCTGGCCAATCTTATACCCGGAATTAAGGAAGATGATATTATTAACCAGACCTTGCCCGGTTATCATTATGTTGACCCTTACAGTGGAGCCAGCTACTGGGAGGTTGACCGGGAGATAGCGCGTAGTATTATTGATTCCCTGTTTAAAGGTGAGCGATTTGAAGTTCATTTGCAGGCGCCCCCCTGGGCCAGGGACTACTAAGAGGGACAGGGGGATAGGTACCTTGTCCCCTTTTAAGTAAAGAGGAGCAGGTACCCACTATATCCGTTCGGCCAGGGACTACTAAGAGCAGCAATAAGTCTGGGGCCTATGACCTGTACCCTGTCAAATAAACAGAATAAATATATGAAATTATTTAAGCATCCCTGGTTTGCACTTCTCGGACTATTGCTGCTAGCTGGAGTACTTTCGCCTTTTAAATTTCCAGATAAAAAACAAACCCAAAAGAATACAGCCCGTACCGGTAGCAAGATAAGCTATTTGCGTAGGGGTAATTTTGTTAATGGCACCCCCGTGCCCGAAGGGGTCATTAGCTCTGTTCCCCGGGGGAGCGTTACCGGCTCTGCCCATAGCACCGTCAGGTCCCGGCATACCAGGGGGCCTATTTTTCATTCTAGCAATCATGGTATCATCCAGGCCTAATTCTTTTAGTTGGGCAATTTGCTCAGCGGACAATTCATCACCTTTGACCTGCTGCATGATTTCCATAACCTTCTTCATGGTTTCCTCATCGGGCATATTTCCTCTGGGAAAAGATTCCGGGCTTGCCCCCGGGATATTATTCCCTGGTCCACCCGCTCCTGGGAAGACCCCCGGCCCTTCCTCTGGAGAATTATTTGGCCCTGCCGCTCCCGGAAAACCTTCGGGATTATTCCCACCAGGTAGAGCCGCCTGCCCCTGCTCGGCGGGATTGGTGTTTTTAGCTCCACCAGGCCTGGGACCTCCTCCTTTACCGCCCATGCCCCCCAGTGCACTTAAATCAATAGCTTTGGCATCAATGTTTTGAGCTGGACTCTTGCTTTGCTCTTCTGTAGTTAAAGGTTGCTTCCCAGTTAATTGGGCGGTGATACTCTGGGCTCGTAGCCGAGCAAATTCCACTAAAACCGGCAGCGATTTTTCATATTCGGCATAGCTATAGAAAGCGGTGGCATCATTTTTGACTGAGCTGTTAATTAAGGTATCTAACTTTTGCACCGTATTTTCGAATTTACCGCTGGTAATATAATCTGCTACCAGTTGGTTAAGGTATTTATAGTATAATTCTTTATATTCTGGCACTTCCAGCAATTTGCCTATCAAGGGCCGCTCGCTCAGATTCACTGTTACCGGTGTATCGATAGGGAAGTTAACCGCCTTTTCGGCGTCATTTATCTCATGGCCGGCAAATGCAAGGTTAAAGTCCCAGGGTAAAATGGTACATACCCCGTTTTTTTCGTATAAGTAATAGTTGTGTTTCAGATTCCCGGTGTAGCTATCAAAATTGACCAGAAATGTATTGACCGCAAAATAACGCATAATGGCATCAACATCCAAATATTTTTCCAGGTCTGTTCCCTTATTCAGGTGCTCAATCATGGTGATAATTTTATTAAAATCGCTGTCAGTAAGATCGTAAGCAGCCATATTTCTGATACCGGAATAGTTGGCAGCACTATCCCCGGTCCATTTCAAGTCAGAACCAGCACCCTCCGGTCGATACAAGTGTCCCTCGAGACTGCCATAGTTACGCTTAACGAAACTCTCCTCCATCGATTCCACCGCCAGGTATAAGCCCCAGGGTTTATCATTTACCGTAATATTGGCATAAGCATATTTGGGTGTTACTACTCCCATGGAGGCAAACATATCATAAGCCAGGTACTCTTTCATATAGGTTTTGTCCATGATTATGTTGTTTAAGGCCAGTTTGTTTAAACCGAAACAGTTTTGTCCTTCAAGGTAGGCATCAAACTTTACCTTGAAACTGAAACGGTCACTATTCTCATCCTGGGCTACGGTTCTCAAACTGGAATTACCTTTAGGCCGAATCCCGACATTATGAAAAGTAGTGCCGTTTACGGTAATATCGGCGCTCCGATACTCCTCCCTGGTAGCATTTTCGATGATCCAATCAAAATCATCCTGCTTCATGTCAATATTAATATTAATGATTTTGTCTTTATCAAAAAGCTTGTTTACATACTCCGGTTGTGCTGTGGCAGTACTCTGCTTTGGAGGGTTTAGCATAAAGAAACCCGTCCCCAGAACTGCAATTATCATTAATAATGCTATTAGGACATTCAGGTGTTTACTTGTTATCATTACTGTTCACCGCCATTAAGACATATACTCGCCGTTATAGCTGACCAGTACCGCATGATTTACCCCGGTCATACGGCTGATTTCATTTACAAAATTAGTGGACATATCCTTTAACCTGATTTCAACCGTCAATTCCACTCCGCTAGCGGCGGCAACAGTTTTTGACTTTACCACGTGTTTTTTAACGTTCCTTTTAATATAGTCAAGAACATCATTTTCGCTGTCGTCCCCGGTGCATTTAACCACTAAAATATAGGGGTTATCGGTACTTTTCTGATTTACAAACAATACCATGATTATACCGATGAACAGGGAACCAAAGATGGCCAGGGGGATTAGCCCGGCGCCCAGTACAATGCCGATGCTGATGGCCCAGAACAAGAAGGCGATATCAATGGGCTCTTTGATAGCGGAGCGAAATCTCACGATGGATAAGGCCCCGACCATGCCCAGGGAGAGAATAACATTGGAGCTGATTGCCATTATTATCAGGGTGGTGATAAGGGTCATGGCCAGCAGGGAAACTCCAAAACTGGCGGAATACATAACTCCCTTGAAGGTTTTTTTATAGACCATAAAGATAAACAGTCCTAACACAAAAGCCAGTCCCATGGCGATGGCCATATCCAGCATGGAAAAGGACGTGACCTTATCCAGGAAGTTGGATTTAAAAATATCATTAAAAGTAAACTGGTTGGCTGGATTCATTTTCATTCCCTCCATTATTAGCCAAACATCCGGCAAGCGGCATATTTGGAAATCGAACTACTGCGGCGCTGGTTGGTTTGAATGATGTCTCGTATTAGCTCCGGTAAAAACTCATCAAACTTTACTTCCAAGATAACCTTGTCGTTCGGGGTCATAGCTACGGTGGGTAAGTCCGGAGCCAGGAAATCCCGGGAAAAAAGACCGCTTTGTAGGTTGCTGTCAAAGGTTATTCTGACATTACCCGGTTCATAGATATAAGCTTCGCGAGCATAATCTACCACGGTTTTGGGGCGTAAAAGCTGATGCTTCATTCTGGCATAGAGCTCCTGCAGCAAACCGTTACCGGAAATAACCAGCCAGTCGATATCACCCTGCAGCAGTTTTTCACATTGTTCTTTACTTATAGAAACCTTTTCTTTGCAGCACAATCCGGTTATTTTACTTTTCTTCTCCAGGCGAATGAAGGACGGGTCGTTATTGTAGAAACGCAGGCGAAACTTCTCCCGCCGGCTTATCCCGTTAAATTTGTCCATTAAGGCCTTATTTTCTGGGGTGTCAAAATATAAGCTGCGCACCTGATAAGTTCCGTCACTACCGGCGAAGCTATCAATAGTGGCAATATGTTTTAGTCTGCTCTGCAGAGTATAATAATCGGAAATATTAATAAAGTGTTTGATTTCGTGCCTGAATTTGGGCTTTTCTATGGGGCTCACCTCCTTTAAGTTCATCG
>CAZAZH010000069.1:3194-9562 GCA_964489585.1 uncultured Syntrophomonas sp. | reverse complement strand
GAGCCAGTGGCTGGCGGTAGGCAATAATGGAACAATCCTGAGCTCAACTAATGGAATAACCTGGACAGCGCAGAGTTCGGGCTCACTTTATAATCTTAACAGCGTAAGCTGGAATGGCAGTCAGTGGCTAGCGGTAGGAAGTTGGGGTATCATCCTGGGTTCACCTGACGGTATAACCTGGACGGCGCAAAATTCAGGGACAAAGAATTATTTTTGTAGTGTAAGCTGGAACGGGAGCTATTGGCTTGTGGTAGGAGAGTCCGGAACTATCCTGCAATCATTACCACAGGCTACTGCTCCAACTGCTAATCTGCCTGCAGGAACCTATGATGCAGTCATAAACGTTACATTGAGCAGTGCTGCCGAGGGGGCAACTATCTACTACACTACCGATGGTAGTGACCCAACTAACAGTAGTAGTCGACTGGTCTATAGTACTGCGATTAACATTAGCATTACCACTACTATAAAGGCTTATGCAACAAAGGCGGGCATGAGTGACAGTAATGTAGTTACTTTTGCCTATACTATAACTCAGGAAACCCCTCTGGCCTACCAGAGTGCTTCTATTAGCAATGATAACAAAACTGTGACCCTGGCTTTTAATAAAACACTGGTTAACAACACGGCTGACGATGCAGCCTTAAAGGCGGCAGTGACTCTGGCAAGAGACGGTACCAACTTCCAGCCCCTGAGTGTACAGGATAGCGTATATCTCAACAATTTCACCCTGGTAATTAGCCTGGTTAATGCTCTTAGCGGAAGTGATAACAGGATTAGGGTAGCGGAATCTACCTTGGAAGATACTGCAGGCAATATCCTGACCACAGAGGTAGTAACCGACAGCCTGGCAGCAGTTGCGATTCCTTCCCTGACCAGCGGCTGGAATTTGCGCAATCCACTGCCAACGGGTAATGATCTTATTTGGATAACTTATGGTGCCGGTAAATATATGGCAGTGGGATACAATGGTACAATCATGAGTTCCTCTGATGGGATGAGTTGGTCAACTCAAGTTTCGGGTATAACGAGTGAATTATCCAGTGTCAAGTGGAACGGCAGCCAATGGATAGCGGTTGGCGAATACTTACTAAGTTCATTGGATGGGATAACCTGGTCAATTCAAGACACGGGTACAACAAATTATCTAAATAGCGTAAACTGGAACGGCAATCAATGGATTGCAACAGGGGCATTTGGTACTATTATAAATTCATCGGACGGAGTAAATTGGTCAATACAAACCTCCGGTACAAACAAACGGCTGTACAATATAAACTGCAACGGCAGCCAGTGGTTGGCGGTTGGCGAAAGTGGCACCATCCTGAGTTCGATAGATGGGATAAGTTGGTCAACACAAACTTCCGGGACAACGCGAATAATAAACAATGTAAATTGGAACGGCAGTCAATGGATAGCTGTCGGTGGCGGTGGTACAATTCTAAGTTCCTCAGACGGCATAAGCTGGACAACTCGTACTTCGGGTACAACGAAATTCCTTGATACTGTTGATTGGGACGGTAACCAGTGGATTGCGGTGGGTGAAGACGGTACCATTTTGAGTTCACTTGATGGAATCAACTGGACAACTCATACCTCAGGCACCACCAGACTCCTGTATGGATTGACTTGGAATGGCGATCAGTGGCTGGCTTGCGGTGAATATGGTACTATCCTGAAATCTTCTGATGGGACAAACTGGTCAACCTGGTCTTCAGGTACAACTGATATGTTGCAAAGTGTGAGTTGGAATGGTAGCCAGTGGCTGGTGGTAGGCGATTATGGCACCATCTTCAGCTCGCCAGACGGTACAAGCTGGACAACTCGTATATCGATTACAACGAATCTTTTAAATATTGTAGATTGGGACGGCAACCAGTGGGTGGCCGTGGGCATTAATGGCACTGTCATGAGTTCCCTAGACGGCATAAACTGGATAACTCAAACTTCCGGAACAAATAAATGTCTGAACAACTTAACCTGGAATGGCAGTCAATGGCTAGCGATAGGGGAAAATGGCACTATCTTGAATTCACCAGACGGGACAAATTGGATTAGTCAAAGTTCAGGAACAACTAATTGGTTAACTGGTTTGAGTTGGAACGGTAGTCAGTGGTTAATCGTTGGTAATGGTGGCATCATCCTAACGTCAAATGATGGTGAGCTCTGGACAATGCAAAGTTCGGGTACGACCAATAACCTGGGGAGTATTACCTGGAACGGTATCAGTTGGCTAGTGGTTGGAACGGGTGGCACAATCCTAAGTTCATCGGATGGAACAACCTGGGTAACCCGGACTTCAGGAACAACCCGAGATTTGAAAGATGTAGCATGGAATGGCAGTCAGTACTTGGCGGTAGGTGATTATATTGTTCTGAGTTCACCTGATGGTATAAACTGGACAGCACGGACTGCAGGCCTAGCAGCTCTTATAAAAGATGTCGAGTGGAACGGCAGCGAGTGGCTGGCGGTAGGCGATAGAGGCACCATTCTGAGCTCACCCGAAGGGATAACCTGGACGGAACACACTTCGGGTACGAACTATAACCTTAGGAAAACTACCTGGAACGGTAGCTATTGGCTTGTTATAGGAGACGTTGGGACTATTCTGCAATCAAATTAAAGGGTAAACAAGGGGACGGCAGGCTGTGTGAAATCAAATATCCAGAAAACATATTATTCACAGTGCCATACTTCCCAAGAGTTGTAGTTTACAGATATAACCAAAGAGGTTACAGTATTATCTTTATGCTGGCTGCACTATAACTAAATACAAAGTAATTTGCATATCAAGGGATCGGCTTTCTTGACACCGCTTAAAATAAGTGATTTACCTGCACTCGGAAGAAGTCTAGGAGACATTTATACTTACCTTATAATTACTTGACCATAAACCTTCTTAATCGTACAATAAATTGTACGGAGGTGATTGCTTGTGCTGGCTGTAAACTATTCTACATTGCGCGAAAACCTGAAAAAGTATTGCGATGCTGCTAATCAAGATTTAGAAACCATAATAGTTACCAGAAAAAGCGGTGGTAATGTAGTGCTGATATCTGAAAGTGAATACAATAATCTTTTAGAAAATCTTTATATTAGAAGTAATCCTGAATACTATAACAAGCTTTTGCAATCGATTGAAGAATTAAAATCAGGAAGAACCGTTCGGGCAGAGCTTGCTGATGAATAAAGTATTTACTAATACGGCCTGGAAGGAATATCTATATTGGCAAAATGAAAATAGACAAATATTAAGACGTATTAACGAATTAATTAAAGACATTGAACGTAACGGCAATACGGGTATCGGTAAACCGGAACCATTAAGACATGAATTATCAGGGTATTGGAGCAGAAGGATCAATAATGAGCATAGGTTGATATACTCTATAGACGAAAAAAATATTTATATTATTTCCTGTCTTGGTCATTATTAATCACTTTTCAAATCGTAAACAAGGACGCGCAAACAATGAGACGATTATCTTGTTTGCTGATTGACAAGGGCAAGGGCGGTTGGTTAAACTATTGGTTGTAAACAAGTTAATATTTGGCGATGAAGAGGAGTAGTAGGAAGGCTTTTAACCCTTACAGAGAGCCGGGGGGCTGGAAACCGGCAGGGAGAAATTTCCGAAGGCGCCTTGGAGCTACAGGAGGAACGCCGTTAAGGTTAGTAAAACCTGAAACTTTGAGGTGGGCTGTTAGCCAATCAGGGTGGAACCGCGAGTAGACTCGTCCCTGTCCGCAGGGACGGGTTTTTTGCTTTTATAAGCTAAAGGAGGTCAGTATATGAATTTTCAGGAGATTATCCTGCGTTTACAGAATTATTGGGGTAAACAGGGCTGTATAATTCAACAGCCATATGATGTAGAAAAGGGAGCAGGTACTATGAACCCGGCTACTTTTCTACGAGCCCTGGGACCTGAGCCCTGGAAGGTAGCATATGTAGAGCCTTCACGCCGGCCTACTGATGGCAGATATGGAGAAAACCCTAATCGTTTGCAACATTATTATCAATACCAGGTGATACTGAAACCGTCACCGGATAATGTCATTGAGCTTTATCTGGATAGTTTGCGCGATTTGGGTATTGAACCGGATAAACATGATATCCGCCTGGTGGAGGATAACTGGGAATCGCCTACTCTAGGAGCCTGGGGACTGGGTTGGGAAGTTTGGCTGGATGGTATGGAAATAACCCAGTTTACTTATTTCCAGCAGTGTGGAGGTTTTGACTGTTTCCCGGTTTGTGCAGAAATTACCTATGGCCTGGAGCGCATAGCCATGTACATTCAAAACCGGGAAAGTGTTTTTGATATAGAATGGGTGGATGGTATCAGTTATGCTGACGTTCATCACCAGGCTGAAGTAGATTACTCCCATTATAATTTTGAATTGGCCACGGTAAATACTTTAAGTACCATGTTTACCATGTGTGAAGAGGAAGCTCAAAAAATTGCATCCCGGCACCTGCCTCAACCTGCTTATGATTATGTGTTAAAATGCTCCCACCTGTTCAATCTCCTGGATGCCCGGGGGGCTATAAGCGTAACTGAGCGTACCGGTTATATTGCCCGGGTGCGTAACCTGGCCCGACTGGTGGCAGGAGAATACCTGGAGCAGCGTAAGCGACTGGGTTATCCCTTAATCAAAGATGAGGAGCTTAGAAAAACCTTAATCATAGATGAGGAGGTGCTGTAGATGGCCAGAGATCTATTACTGGAAATAGGAGTGGAGGAGATGCCCTCAGCCTATATGGGCAGGGCCATAGCCGATTTAAAAGCTAACGCCCAAAAACAGCTTGATGATGCGCGCCTCGCGTATAAAGAGATACTAAGCTACGGTACCCCCCGCCGGCTTACCCTTTGGATACAAGGGCTAGAGGAAACACAGCCAGATGCCCTATTGGAAATCCGGGGACCCAAAAAATCTATAGCATTTGACCTGCAGGGTAATCCTACCAAGGCCGGATTGGGTTTTGCCCGCAGCCAGAAGGTGGATTTCAATAATCTGGAAGTTCGGGAAGTTGGGGGAGTTGAGTATATATTTGTAATAAAGAAGGAAAAAGGTAATGCCAGTACAGCAATCCTCCCCGGCATTTTGCTAGATATTATCAACGGCCTGAGTTTTCCCAAGTCCATGCGCTGGGGTTATTACCATACCCGTTTTGCCCGGCCCATCAGATGGTTGCTGGCATTGTTGGGCAGCGAAAAAATCGATATCCAGGTAGAAAATATAAAGAGTAACAGTGAAACTTATGGCCACCGGTTCCTGTCCAGTGGAGCGCTGCCGGTTAAGGATGCTACGCATTACTTCCAGGTCCTGCGGGAAAACTATGTGATTTTGGATCAGGAGGAAAGAAAAGCGCTGATTAGAAAACAGGTCTTAGATGTTGCCGCTGCTGCCGGAGGCCGACCTATGGAAAATGGGGACCTGCTGGAGGAAATAACTTATCTTTTAGAATACCCAACTGCTTTCTATGGCCAGTTTTCTCCTTCCTATTTAGAAGTACCGCCGGAAGTATTAACTACCTCCATGATCGAGCACCAGCGCTATTTTCCGGTTTTCGATAATCAACGGCAGCTCATGCCTGGCTTTATCGGGGTACGTAATGGAACTTATTATAGCCTGGATGTGGTCCGGGCCGGTAATGAAAGGGTACTAAAGGCTCGCCTGGAAGATGCCCTGTTTTTCTGGAATGAGGATACCCGCAGGCCCCTGGTTGATATGGCAGCCGGGCTTACAGAGGTACTTTTTCATGAGCGCCTGGGCAGTATTATGGACAAGGTGGAGAGGTTACAAACTCTGGCTGTGGCTATTGGTGAAGCCTGCAGTTTAAGTGATGCCGACACCCTGAAACGTGCGGCCATGTTGTGCAAAGCGGATTTGGTCAGCAGTATGGTTTATGAATTTCCTGAACTGCAGGGAATTATGGGGCGCTACTATGCTATTAAGAGCGGGGAACAATCGGAAGTAAGCCAGGCAATCTTTGAGCACTACCTGCCTCGTTCGGCTGGGGACATTTTACCGGCTAGCGAGAGTGGTAAGGTTTTAAGCCTGGCTGAGAAACTTGATAATCTGGCAGGTTGTTTTGCTATCGGCTTAAAACCCAGCGGTTCCCAGGATCCATATGCTTTAAGGCGCCAGGCTATGGGTATAGTACACATTATTTTGGATAGTGGACTTAGCCTTGATTTGGCAGCTCTGGCCGTTAAAGCCTATGATAATTTTGCTACCATTAAAACCGACAGCAGCCGTGAGGAAACCGTATCTGAGGTATTAGATTTTATTATGCAGCGTATGCGTGGGGTACTATTGGAGCGGGGATACTCCTATGATCTTATTGATGCTACCCTGGCTGTACCTTC
>CAZAZH010000069.1:1334-3094 GCA_964489585.1 uncultured Syntrophomonas sp. | reverse complement strand
AAAGCTGCCCGTTTGGGCCTGTTAAAAGCGATAGCCAATTTATGTAATTTCATTGCCGATTTTTCCAAAATCGTGGTATAAAAAAATATCTTGGAACAGGATATTTTTAAGTGATATAGTATATATAATTAGTGCCTTTTAAGCTAAAAAGTATAGCACATAATAGGCGGTGGATAACATCGAACTGAGTGACAGGCAGGAAAAGATCCTGGAAATAGTCAAAAACAATTGTCCTATTACCGGTGAGAAAATAGCTGAGCTTTTAAATGTAACCAGGGCGGCGCTACGTCCGGACCTGGCCGTACTTACTATGTCCGGATTTTTAGAAGCTAAACCAAGGGTGGGCTACACTTATAAATCTGAAGGCTTCGGTAATGAACTAAAAAGAATACTTAATCAATACCGGGTCAAGGATGCGCAGTCTCTGCCGGTAATAATGAAAGAAAATTGCAGTATATATGATGCAATTGTTACACTGTTTATGGAGGATACCGGTAGTATATTTATTGTTGATGATGAGAACTTCCTTAGCGGAGTTGCTTCCCGGAAAGATTTTCTAAAAACTACTCTGGGGCATGCGGATATTCATAAAATGCCGGTAAGTATAATTATGACCCGTATGCCTAATATTGTTACCGCCGGAGTTGATGATACGGTTGTAGATGCGGTTAGGAGAATAGTAGAGCATGAGGTTGATAGTCTTCCAGTGGTTAAAAGCTATATCAACCCGGAAGGGGATGAGAAGCTAGAGGTAGTAGGCAAGATTACAAAAACCAATATAGCCCGCCTTTTTCTGGATCTAGCCAGTGATGGGCGCTAATATTGGTTATTCATAATAATGGCTGTTCCGGCCTGGTATGGGAAGAACGGAAAGTTAGCCATAAACGGAGGTTTTTGCTTTGCTGGATCATTTACCCAAAGTATATATAGTATCTGATTCTATCGGGGAAACTGCGGAGATGGTTGTTCGTGCAGCTGCCAGTCAGTTTAACTCCGCTACTATGGAAATCAGGAGGATACCTAACATTTCTGATACTGATACCCTGGATGAGATTGTACATCAGGCCAGTAATGATAATTCCATAATTGCCTATACCCTGGTTATAAATGAGCTGGCCGAACACTTGAGAGCCCAGGCTATTAAGTGTAATGTGGTATGTGTAGACATTGTCGGTCCCCTGATTGAAGCTTTCAAAAGCGTTAGCAGCATGGAGCCAAAAAGGGAACCAGGTTTATTACGCAAGGTGGATGAAATGTATTATCGCCGGGTGGAAGCGGTAGAATTTGCCGTCCGTTATGATGACGGTAAAGACCCACGTGGTATTAACCTGGCTGATATAGTGCTGGTCGGGGTTTCCCGCACTTCAAAAACACCGCTTTCCATGTACCTGGCCCATAAACGTATTAAAGTTGCCAATGTTCCACTGGTTCCGGAAGTAACCCCACCGGAAGAACTTTTTAAGGCAGAACGGGGTAAGGTTATCGGTTTAACTATAAACCCGGATCAGTTAAATCATATCCGAGCGGAAAGGCTAAAGACCCTGGGCTTAAAGGGTCAGGCCAGTTATGCTAACCCCGAACGCATACTGGAAGAAATCGAGTATTCCAGCACAATTATGAAAAAGCTGGGCTGCCCGGTAATAGATGTAACTAACCGAGCGGTGGAAGAGACTGCCAGCAAAATATTAGAAATCTACTATAGGAGGTTGAGCAATGTCTAGCAAAAAATATGTCTATATGTTCGAAGAGGGGAATTCGGA
>CAZAZH010000069.1:0-1234 GCA_964489585.1 uncultured Syntrophomonas sp. | reverse complement strand
TGGAACATAACCTGTTTGATGAAATTGTAGAAAAATATAAGCGCAAGCTTAGCCTTATCTTTGACTATGAAATTCCCGCTTCTGAGCTTAAGGAGATAATTAACGAATATAAATTCCTCGTAAAACACGAGGAGGGTTTTGATTTTCCCCAGGATGTCAGGGAACAGTTAGTACTGGCAGTTAAATCAGTATTTAATTCCTGGAATAATCAGCGGGCCATTGTTTATCGCCGCTTGAACAAAATAGACGATAACCTGGGAACGGCAGTAAATATACAATGTATGGCTTTTGGTAACATGGGTCAGGACTGTGGTACCGGGGTAGCTTTTACCCGCGATCCCTCTACCGGTGAGCGTAAGCTATATGGTGAGTTTCTCATTAATGCTCAGGGAGAAGATGTAGTAGCCGGTATTCGTACTCCCCTACCCATATCTCACCTGGAGGAGGAACTACCAACAGTTTACCAGCAGTTTGTTGATACCTGTGAGAAATTAGAGAAACACTATCGTGATTTACAAGATATTGAGTTTACCGTCGAAAAAGGCACCCTTTACATGCTGCAGACCAGAAACGGCAAGCGTACTGCCCGGGCATCAGTTAAGGTGGCAGTTGATATGGTTAATGAAGGGTTAATAACTAAAGAAGAAGCATTGCTGCGGGTAGATGCTGAACAGATTAATCAACTTCTACATAGGCAGATAGATAACACTGTAAAGCTCGACCCTATTGCGGTAGGACTTCCTGCCTCCCCCGGAGCTGCCTGTGGCAAAGTAATATTTGATGCTGATTTGGCGGAAAAACTTGGCGGAGCCGGTGAAAAAGTAGTTCTGGTTCGAAATGAAACTACCCCTGACGATATCCATGGCATTATCTATGCCCAGGGGGTTTTAACCTCCCGGGGAGGAATGACCTCTCATGCTGCGGTGGTTGCCCGGGGTATGGGTAAACCCTGTGTTTGCGGGTGCGAAACCATCAAGCTGAATGCCGGTAACAACTGTTTCTACGTAGGCGGGTTGGTAATCAACGAAGGTGACATTATTTGTATAGATGGAGCTACTGGTCGGGTAATGCTGGGTGAGGTTCCTATGATAGAGCCTACCCTTTCCGATGAGTTTGAGACCCTCCTGGGCTGGGCTGATGATATTAAAGGACTGGCCGTAAGAGCCAACGCTGATACTCCCCAGGATGCAGCGAGAGCCAGAGAATTTGGAGCTACCGGTATTGGCCTGTGTCG
>CAZAZH010000068.1:7627-9568 GCA_964489585.1 uncultured Syntrophomonas sp. | reverse complement strand
TTAATAAATTCAGTGTTTTTCATAGTTTTCAGTGTATTCAGTGTCTATTTTCTTATTAACGGCAGGTATTTTTCAGTTACATGGATAATCATCTAAGGTAGATAGAAAATTGGGGGGGGTAAACAAAATATGAGTACAAGCATCAATCCAGTATTAAAAACTATAATGGAAATGTCAGGGATTAAATTTGTGATCAACCGTAATTCAGAGATAATAAACGAAATTGTTGGTCTAAAAAATCAAGACCCGAATAATGGGCGCAAATACATCGCTTTGTATCCGGGGGTAGACGTTGCTGCCGGCGACCTGCTGGTAGCAGTAAAATCGCAGGAAGAATTCTTCATAATAGCTACTGAACATGAATATGCTGAAGGTCAGTGGTTTCAGGAAAGAGCCTACTATGGTACCCGGGAGGAATACACTGAACTATGTTTGCTATCCGCATCGGATGCCGAAACTAACCAACCTGACCTGATTACTGATTACCTGAGTTATCTAAATAGCTTGATTAAAATAAAATCCTCCGGTTCCGGGCAAGATTTTGCTGCTCTGTTATCGGAGGTGGAAAATATTTTATCCGGTAATGAAATAAGCAGAGGAAGCCTGGCTGAGTATAGTAAGTTATTGCAGGAAAACGAATGGCTGGCCACGGCTATAGGCACTATCCTGGCAAGCTGGGTTAGCAGATAAGGTGACAGGGACATAGGGAGACGTTTTCGGTGACACACAGGTGACATGACACACCAAAAACGTCCCCCTGTGTCACCTTCGAACCATCCCTTTGTGTAAGATTACCATTCTGGGGGAAGTTGTTTTAACTGGGCCAGGGTAAATACCGGGCCGTCCAGGCAGATGTATTCGCTGCCTACATTGCAACGGCCGCATTTACCTATACCGCATTTCATACGCATTTCTAGAGTGCTGATTACCTGTTCATCGGTATAGCCCATCTTTTCCAGGGATTGCAGGACAAATTTTATCATTACCGGCGGTCCGCAGACAACTGCTATCTTACCTGTGGCAGCTGGATTTATTTCCTCCAGGTAAGCGGGAACAAAACCTACATGTCCATCCCAGCCTTCCTCCGGGTTATCAATGGTGGTGTAAACTTCAGTATCTTTTTCCTGGGGCCATTTTTCAAAGAGTTCATCCTTAAAACACAGGTCAGCATAGCTGCGACTGCCGTATATTATCTGAATCTTGCCATAGTCCTGGCGATGTTTAAAGCAGTATTTGATAAAGGAACGCAGGGGTGCCAATCCGATACCACCGGCAATAAAGAGCATATCCTTACCTTTACACTCCTCTACCGGGAAGCCGTTTCCGTATGGGCCCCGAACTCCCAGTTGGTGGCCAACTTCTATGCGGTGCAGCTCATTGGTCATCAGTCCCACTCTTTTAATAGCAAAATGCAGGTATTCCTGTTCTTCCTGCCAGGAAACGGAATACATCCCTTCACCTACCGGTAAGAGGGATACCATACCCAACTGTCCGGGCATAACATCAAAGGGTACTCCCCCGCCGATACTGCGGACAAAAAAGCTTTTAACATCCGGGGTTTCGTCTTTGATATCGATAACTTCTACTATTCCCGGAACCAGTGGGTTTTCACAGTTACATTTATGCTCTGACACTGGTATCCGCCTCCTTAACCTGATTTATAATCTGAACGATGTTAATTCCTACCGGGCAGGCTACTATGCATCTGCCGCAACCGGTACAAAGGGGTTTACCATATCGCTCCGAGAAGAATTGCAGCTTATGCAGAAAACGGTTGCGGAAGCGTTCTTGTTCATGGCTGCGCGGGTTATGACCTCCCGCCATTAGTGTATATTCAGAATACATGCAGGAATCATAACAGCGGAAACGATAGCCTTCATCTCCCCAGGATTTTACCTGGATATCAAAGCAGTAACAGGAAGGGCAAACATAAGTGCAAAT
>CAZAZH010000068.1:2263-7527 GCA_964489585.1 uncultured Syntrophomonas sp. | reverse complement strand
CTATCTACAAACCCCATGGTTAGAAAGACATCATCAAAGCAGGCAATAGCCGCCGCATCGCAACCGCGCAAACCAAATATTATCCTGGGCTGGGGGCTTTCAAAGGTTTCCTTTATCTCTACTGCCGTACCATTGCCGGTAAAGCTGTACATCCTCTCAGTTTGCGGAAATACTACGCTTTTAGGCGGTAGCAAAACATTTAAAGCATCCAGCATCAGACGGTCACTTCCCTCCTGGTAGCTGTTCCAGGGGTAAAATCCGCTTTCCTCGCCCCGGGCCAGAGGTATAAAGAGTTCAGCATTTTGACTTAACTGGTTTAAGGCGTCTTTTATTTTAGACTTACTTAATATCTGCATTAATCTTCACCCCCTATAAGAAATTGTCCGGGTCGTTTTCCTGGTAGGAACTTAAGGGGGGTTTAGCCCCTTCAATGTAAACCATACCTGCTTCATAAGGCCCAAAGAATTTATTTACATCCTTTATCAGTTTCTGGTTTATAAGCATCAGGGGAATGTTTACCGGGCATACCCGTTCACATTCGCCACATTCAATACAGCGCCCGGCCATATGCGATGCCCGCACCAGGTGGTACATGAAGTTATCGCTGATACTCGTTTCCCGGCCTACCCACTGGGGTTTCATTTCGTCAAATATGCAGGTGCGGCAGTTGCAGGCTACACATACCTGGCGGCAGGCATAACAGCGTATGCAGCGGGAAAATACATCTTCGAAAAACTGATAGCGCTGGTCATCGCTCATGTTTTCAATATCCTTAACCTGCTTAAAACGCTCTTCCCCAACCCGAGGGGTTTGTTTATCACCGATTAACTCATCATAAATAACCGGATTAGGCTCTATGCAATCACCGCATTTTTTAGCCAGTTCGGTACTGGTAGCGGCGGGAAAAAATCCGGAATTATCTTTTACTGCCTGCAGCGGGTCTTTCATGCCCGGGCAGGCTACCCCGATAATATATAAGCGCTCCCGCTTAATCTGCCCATCCTGTAATAGTCTAACTATTCCACGGGAGTCACAACCCTTGACGACAATGCCTATCTTCTCCTGTCCATCTCGATATTTAAGCAAATCATTGGACAGGTTATGGATGGAATATTCATTAAAAATGAGCTTATCAACATCTTCTACCCGACGGGCAAAAAAGGGCCGGGTGGTGTATTCTTCCTGACCTTTTTCCCAACCCATAAATATATCCACCTGACCGTTTTGCAGAAGCCGGGTAGCAATTTCTCTAATTTTTAAGGTTATATCTGTCATCTAGCATCCCTCAGCTTTCTGTTCGGTCCCAAAGTCTTAACATCATCGACCAGTTTCTGCATGGTCTGTTGAAATTTCAACCCTTCTGCACCGGATATCCAGGCAGTCTGGTACCTTTCCGGCTCCACTCCGATATATTCCAAAAGGCTTTTCATAATCGTGTGGCGGCGGCGGTTATAGTAATTGCCACTACCATAGTGGCATTCACCCGGGTGTCACCCCGATAACAGCACCCCATCTGCTCCCCGGTTAAAGGCCCGCATTACCAGCATGGGGTCCATGCGTCCCGAGCAAGGGGTGCGGATAATCCTGACATCAGCCGGGTACTGTAAATGGTTTAAACCGGCCAGATCCGCTGCCGCATAGGTACACCAATTGCAGGCAAAAACAATTATGCGCGGCTGCCAGCTGGTTTTACTATCTATAGACATATTGCATCCACCTCCGCTACCAGTTGATCATTGGTAAAGCCCTTGGTATTTAGGGCAAAAGTCCGGCAGGCCGGGACACAGGCTCCACATCCCTGGCAAAGACTGCTGTTGACCACAGCTACATCACGAGTAATCGGCCCCTGATGACCCCGCTCCTGAATTTCCTCCAGGGTAATGGCATTGTAGGGACAAATAGGAACACACAAGCCGCAACCGGAACATTTGTTGATATCAACTTCAGATACCATAGGCTCGGTAGCCAGCCTGGTCTTGCTCAGTAATCCCAGAACTTTTGCTGCGGATGCACTGGCCTGGGCTACCGTGTCTGGTATATCTTTAGGTCCCTGACAGGCTCCGGCCAAAAATACCCCGGCGGCAAAAGTCTCTACCGGTTGTAGTTTGGGATGAGCTTCCTGGTAGAAACCATCCTTATCCATGGAAAAACCTACGGTCCGAGCCAATTCATCAGACCCGGCGGCAGGTACCATAGCCGTTGCCAGCACCACCATATCAGCTTCCACTTCTACCGGACGCCCCAACAGACTGTCTTCCGACTTTAACACCAATCGGTCTCCGCGAGGGTAGATTTTACTTACCCGTCCTCTGATATACCGAGCTCCAGCATTAAGTGCCCGCTGATAAAACTCTTCATAATTCTTTCCTGCAGTACGTACGTCCATATAGAATACATAAGCTTCACTGTCCGCTATTTTATCCTTTACCTGATAAGCATGTTTAGCAGTGTACATGCAGCAGGCGCGGGAGCAATAGCTTTTACCCTTGGTATCATCCCGGGAACCAACACATTTAATAAAGGCCACGCTTTTGGGTTCCTTGCCATCGGAGGGCCGTTTTATTTTGCCTCCGGTAGGTCCCCCGGCACTTACCAGCCGTTCAAAATGTAAGCCACTGATTACGTCCGGGTATTTACCATATCCATATTCACCGTAAGCTTCTTCCCAGTTAAACAGGTCATAGCCGGTAGCCATTACTATAGCTCCCACTTCTTTATTTATGAATTCTTCCTTATCGTCAAATTTAATGGCCTTGGTAGGGCATACCTTTTCACAAACACCACACTTATCTTTGGTCAGTTTGGTGCAGTTGGCTGCATCTATAAAGGGTTTGCCCGGTACCGCCTGGGGATAAACCATATGAATGGAAGTCCTGAGTCCCAGCCCTAGCTCAAACTCATCTTTAATCTTTTTGGTAGGACACTTTTCTATACAGGTACCACAACCGGTACATAGATCCCAGTCCACATATTTAGGTTTTTTCTTAATAGTTACGTTAAAATTGCCAATATAGCCGGTAACACCAGTTACTTCGGCATAAGTTATAAGTTCAATGTTAGGGTGCTGCGCCACAGCAACCATCTTGGGGGTGCCTATTCAGGCGGCGCAGTCCATGGTAGGAAAGGTCTTATCCAGTTGGGTCATTTTCCCGCCGATACTGGCCTCCCTTTCTACCAGTATGACCTGGTGGCCACCTTCGGCAATATCCAGTGCAGCTTGCATTCCGGCTATGCCGCCTCCGATTACCAGGGCTCTTTTGGTAACGGGAATGGTGGAAATCTGCAGGGGCTGGTTGCGTACGACTTTGCTAACTCCCATTTTAACCAGGTCTATGGCCTTGCGAGTAGCTTCTTCCCGGTCGGGATGAACCCAGGAATCCTGTTCCCGGATGTTGACCATCTCAAATAAATAGGGGTTAATACCTCCCGCCTCAACCGCTTTGCGAAAAGTGTTTTCGTGCATGCGGGGCGAACAGGATGCTACTACTACCTGTTCCAGCTTTTGTTCTTCGATGGATTTCCGGATTAGCTCCTGTCCGGGATCGGAGCACATATATTTATAAGTAGTGGCAAAGGCAACTCCGGGGAATTTACTGGCTTCCTCGGCCACCCGGGCCGTATCTACTACGGAAGCTATGTTGGTTCCGCATTCACATACGAATACCCCCACCCGTTTGCTCATCTTCCTTCTCCCTCCTTAAACAAGTTGAAATTAATGAATGAAACTGCTTTTAGCACCTAAATAAACTAATCGTGGTCGAATATATCAAAAGGACCGTCCCCGTGATATATTTAAACAATCAGTGTCTATTTAATTCTGCTTCTCTCTCTTTTTTAGTTCTCCGGTGACGAAGGCTTCGGCGGCTTTGGTGGCTTTTTCTTTATCGGTAACCATAAGCTCGGCTAACCGGGCGGTTTTTTTCTCGTCGCCGCTTATTACTTCAACCAGTATTTTTGCCCTTTCCTCGTCTTCGATTAGACGGGCGGCCATTTTATCCGGGTTTTTATTAAATCCTTTAATCATGGCATCTATCTTTTTCTGCAGGGCTTCGGCATCTTCAGCGCCAGCAGGTTCTCCATCACTTTCTTCCGAATCGGCTTTAGCTGCTTTTTTAACCGGCTTGGGCTCTGCTGCTTCCATTTCAGCTGCCCGGGCGGGAAGGGACTCCAGATAGCTTATGGCTTCAACAAAGTGTTTCCCTACCCCTACCTCTGTCGGGCTGGCACCGCCGGCTATAGCTACCAGCTCGGTTACATAGTAAACCGGCAAGTTTAATTTTTCCTTAAACATCTTCTCAGCCCCGGCCTGGCGCATATCTAAATTCAGCATGCAGAGAGGGCAGGCGGTAACCAGACACTGGGCTCCGGCAGCTTTGGCATTAGTTATTACGTCATAAATCATTTTAGCCCCTATTTCCGGCCGGGAAGTAGCCAGGGCAGC
This sequence comes from uncultured Syntrophomonas sp., assembly GCA_964489585.1. Classification (GTDB taxonomy): domain Bacteria; phylum Bacillota; class Syntrophomonadia; order Syntrophomonadales; family Syntrophomonadaceae; genus UBA4844. Next base: position 3,086 of record CAZAZH010000068.1, on the reverse strand, counting down.
TCCACAACATTCTACTTTATAAGGCCAGTCTACGGTTTGGGCTCCCAAAGCCCGGACTATCCGGTCCATACTCTGGGGGTCTTCAGTATCATCGAAGCCGGTATGTTCAGCCGGCCGCACCAGTAAACAGCCATAATAACAGGCGGCTTTCATTCCTTTTAGAGGATTGGTCACTTTGGCTTTTATTTTATCTATACCTACCTTATCGTCCAGCCATTCCAGGACGGAGATGGTGGTGGTAAGGGCTTTAAAGTCCATGTCAATTACTTCTTGTATCTGCTCCCTTAAAGCGTTATCTTTACGTGCGGCCAGTTCGGTACTATGCAAGCGGTTGTAACAGGCAGCACAGGGAGCTAGAATCAAGTCCATTCCATTTTGCTCGGCAATTGCCAGATTACGAGCAGGTAATGACCCGGCTAATAGTTTGTTAGTATTGTGGGCCGAGGTGGCCCCACAGCAATTCCAGTCTTCCAGTTCCTGCAGGTCATTTTCCAACATATGGGCAGTTTTTTTGGTGGAAAGGTCATACTCAATAGCACTGCCTTCCGAGGAACAACCAGGATAATAGGCTAGTTTCATTTACTGTTCACCCCTCATTTTTTCGGCACGTTCAAATATTTTCTTTACCTGTTCGCGGCCCTTGATTTTAGCAGGGAACAGGTGAACCTTACCGCGGCTCATCATGGGCAGTCCCAGTTCAGCGTCTTTAAAAGGCTGCATGGTTTTTAAGTTATGGGTAAGTAATAATCCGGCTTCATAGGTTCGGCCAAAATTTCTGACTCCAGCCAGGAAGGCCTGATTAAACACGGCTACTTTTTTATCG
>CAZAZH010000068.1:0-2163 GCA_964489585.1 uncultured Syntrophomonas sp. | reverse complement strand
CCCTGATAGTAATCATTACCACGGTATTTCTATGCTTTTTGGGCTTGCTGCGAAGTGATTGGCAGGGACAATGGTGGATAATTATTACCATCATGGTTATAGCAGCCATTTTTATCTTCAATATTAATCTGATTATTCACCTGGCAAAAACTGAGCAGAGTAATTTTTACAAATATATTGCTGTATTACTAGCCGGGCTTGCCATTTTAATTACATTGGATAATGTTTCCGCTATTGTACCACAAATTAACACTGGGACAATTTACCTGGCAGGAGGCCTATTATTTGTTTTTTCCCTGGGTCTATATGTTATGGACCAGGCCTATATGCATGCTACCCGGGAACTGGAACACCGGTTTCAGCAGATGCAAGATGAATTTGAAGCTGCCGTTGAGAATATTGAAGATGTGGTTATTTCACTGGCTCGAACTATTGATGCCAAAGATAGGTATACCCAAGGCCATGCAGAAAGGGTTAGCCAGTATGCAGCTTTTTTGGGAGAAAGATTAGGAATGACCGACAAACAAATCGAGAATCTTAGAATAGGTGGATTAATTCATGATATCGGCAAAATCGGTATTGACCAGAATGTACTTGATAAACCCGGAAAATTAAATCCTGAAGAAAGACAACAGATTGAAATCCATCCTGTTTTGGGAGAGGAAATATGCAGTCCTCTAAAATCATTGCAGGCTGTTACCAATATAATTCGTAACCACCACGAACGCTTGGACGGTTCAGGATATCCGGATGGTTTACAGGATTATGGTATACCCCTGGAGGTTCGTATAGTAAGTATTGTGGATGTTTTCGATGCTCTCACTACTGACCGTTCTTATCGTCCGGCGATGAGCATTGATGAAGCGCTGGCTATTATTAGACAGGAAGCTAACCAGGGAAAACTAGATGCTTCTTTGGTCGGAGAATTTGAAGTTATGCTGCAAGATATGTTTTTATTGTTATAAGAAACTTAAGAAACTTATTCTGTACCGTCGTTTGGTTGAGGCAAAGCCAGGGTTTGTTGGTTGGCATTTATAATAAGGTAAACTATTACTAAAATAAATGCTCCTGTAATATAGGGAATCAATATATCAAACTCATAGAGAATCCCCCCGGTAACTGGTCCAGCTATTCTACCCAGGCTACCGAAAGATTGCATTATTCCTAAAGATGTACCTTGATTCTGCTTGGAGTATTGGGTTACCAGGGATGATGAACTGGGCCCAATCAATGAAGTGCCGATATAATAAATGGCAGAAGTAAGCAGTAATGATACCATATTAAAAGCAAAAAGTATTAATATCAGGCCAGCAGCAGATATTAACAGACCTCCTTTCATAAGATTCATATCCCCGAAACGTTTTGATAACCTGCCTATTAGCCCTCCCTGAATTATCACCGCAATTATCCCCAATACCGTAAATAATAAGCCAATTTCTTTGGGTCCAAAAGCCGCCCGCCTGGCAGTAAAATAGACAAAAGTAGCCTCAAACATAGTAGTACTGAAATTTAATATTAAAATCAGTATAAAAAGTAGAAATAGAGTGCTATTAAGTTCCGTTGTAGTAGTATTCGGGGTGATGTTTTGGGGTATAGATTTTGCCGGGGTCAAGGTTTCAGGCAGATAAAGGAAGGCAAAAGGCCAGATTATTAGCGCTAACCCTCCGGCTACAAAGAATGGTAAGGAAAATTGTTGTTGCCCTAACCAGCCACCCAGGGCAGGACCTATAATCATTCCTAATCCCATAGCCGCAGTCATTAAACCTATACCCTGTGACCGCTCGTCTTCTTCTGTGATATCAGCCACATAGGCTAAAGCGGTGGGCAAAGTAGCTGATGAAATAGCACCAGATAGAATGCGTACGATAAACATCATCCCCAGTTGATCGGTAAAACCAAACAGGATAAAAGTGATAGCGTAACCGGATAGCCCGATTAGTATTACCGGACGCCTGCCTATGCGGTCAGATAAGCGACCCCAGAAAGGGGCAAATAGCAAGTGCATCAGGGAATAGGTGGCCATAAAGAGACCCAAAATGCTGGCATTCCCACCCAGTGAGGTCAGAAAAAACGGCATTATAGGGATGATGATACCAAAGCCAACCATAACCAGAAATAACATAAAAAAAAGAATAATGCTAGATCGGATATTATTTCTCACAA
>CAZAZH010000067.1:3734-9804 GCA_964489585.1 uncultured Syntrophomonas sp. | reverse complement strand
GCGGGGTTTTATTGACAAGGGCAGGTGAATTTGGCTATTATTAAAAGGCAGTCTTTATATCTATGCCTGTTTCCTGCCCCGTTAACAGGCTAAAGATAAGGACCAGAAATGGATTTGTTTATATACAGGAGGGAAAGACGTGAAAACGTATATGGCCAAGCCCGAGGAAGTAGTCCGTTCCTGGTATGTTATAGATGCCACGGATCAGACTCTGGGCAGATTGTCTTCTGAAGTTGCCTCCATTTTGAGGGGAAAACATAAGCCTACTTATACCCCACATGTTGATACAGGTGATTTTGTAGTTGTTATTAATGCAGATAAAATTCAGCTTACCGGCAATAAACTTGATCAGAAGAAGTACCGCCACCACTCCGGCTATCCCGGTGGGTTAAAAGAAATGTCCTACCGCTTACTAATGCAGAAGAAACCGGAAAAGGCGATAGAAATAGCGGTAAAAGGCATGTTGCCTCATAATCGTTTGGGAGCCAGAATGTTAAAGAAGCTAAAGGTTTATCGGGGAGATACTCACCCCCATCAGGCACAAAAACCGGTAGCTCGTGAATTAAGAGGTTAAGGAGGGTCGTCATGGCAAAGGTACAATACTGGGGAACCGGAAGAAGAAAGGAAGCTGTCGCCCGGGTTAGATTAGTTCCGGGAGATGGCAAGATTACTATAAATAATAGGACTTTTGAAGATTTTTTTCCTAATCAAACCAGTCGCCTGATTGTCCAGCAACCTCTGGTCGTAAGTGATATGCTGGGGCGATTTGATGTGTTATGCCGCGTACATGGTGGTGGAGTAACTGGTCAGGCAGGCGCTATCCAGCTAGGTATAGCTCGGGCGCTGGTAGAAGCCAACCCGGATAGCAGACCGTTATTAAGAAGAAATGGTTTTCTTACCCGCGATCCCCGTATGAAAGAAAGAAAGAAATACGGTCTGCATAAGGCCAGAAAAGCGCCACAATACTCCAAGCGCTAAAAACAAAAAACAAGCCTCCTCGATTACCGGGGAGGTTTTTTTATTCTTATTCATAATCTCCTCAGCATATATAAGTAAGTAACAAAACAATATGTCAGGGGTAGATAATAAGAATGAAAATATATTTGATTTCTAAGAGAAAAGCTCGCTTGGCTATTACCGGAGTATTCGCTCTGGCTCTCATGTTTATGTTAATTCCTGCTCAACCATTACCCGAACAAACAGTATTATCTTACGGGGTAGCTAATAAGGTAATTGTTATTGATCCTGGCCATGGTGGACTAGATCAGGGGGCTACTCGAGGCAAGTATATAGAAAGTGATATTACCCTGCAGATAAGTAAAAAACTAGCCCATAATCTAAGCCAGGCTGGAGCTATGGTAATAATGCTGCGGGAAAATGAAAGCGATCTGGCGGGTGATGAATTTACCGGTACCATTGGTCAGCATAAACGTGAAGATATGAAAAGACGGGTACAAAAAGCCAACCAGGCCCGGGCTGATTTATATATAAGCATCCATACTAATGCTGTACCTAATACCGTATGGAGTGGTGCCCAAACCTTTTATAAACCTAATCATGAAGAAAGTAAAATATTTGCTACGGCAGTTCAGGAGGAATTAGTTAAGACTCTGGGGAATACTAAACGTAAAGCGGCTCCCGGCGGTTATTTCGTGCTAAATCATACTAAGATGCCGGCGATACTTATTGAAATGGGGTTTATATCTAATCCCGGGGAGGCAGCATTACTCGCTGATGACAAATATCAGTCCAAACTTGCCTTTGCTATCTTTTCCGGAGTTGCCCGAGCCCAGCTTACAGAACCAAAGAATAGCAGTCTGGAAACCCAATAATATCTAGCGGTATGCTATAAGGAGGTAAATATTTATGATTACCTATGCAGCGTTGTCACCTCATCCACCCCTCTTAATTCCTGAGATTGGCGGTGAGCGTATCCAGGATGTGGCAGCAACTGTTGCGGGGATTGAGTACATGGCCAAAGAACTGGTTGATAGTTATCCGGAAACGGTGGTTTTCATAACCCCACATGGTAATGTATTTTCTGATGCTATTTCAGCCCTGTCCGAACCTGGACTCGAAGGGGATTTTAGCAATTTTGGCAACCATAATAAAAGGACAAGCTATCAAAATGATAGTGAATTGTTGCAGGAAATATCCCAGAGAGCCAGTTCAGCTAATATAAATTTTATACTTCTGGATAAAGATACTGCCCTTTATAATCAACTTAATCCCAGACTCGATCATGGTATAATGTTACCTTTATATTACTTACAGAAAGCCGGTCTAAGTGATGTCAAGGTAGTAGCTATCAGTGTAGCCTATATATCTTTACTAGAACTGTTTAATTTCGGTACCCTTATCCGCGATGCTGCTGAGGCTCTGGGACGGCGGGTAGCAATCATGGCTTCCGGCGATATGTCACACCGGCTAAAAGATGAGGGTCCCTACGATTATCATCCCGACGGGCAGCGGTTTGATGCCGAGGTTAAAAAGCTCCTGGCGGCAGGTGATGTGCAATCTTTTCTTGATATGCCAGAACAACTTCGTGAAAATGCCGGTGAATGCGGGTATCGCTCGTTGGTTATGATGTTTGGGGCTTTAGATGGAAGGAAAATTACCTCCCGGGTTTTTAGCTATGAAGGCCCTTTTGGGGTAGGTTATTTGACCGCGGGATTCATTCCTGGAGAGGAATGTAAGAGTATGTTTCCAGCACTGCAGCAGAAACAGAGAGATGAAATAAGGGTAAGCCGGGAAAATGAAAGCATTCCGGTACGCTGGGCGCGTATGATTTTAGAAAACTATACCCGCAATGGGACAATGCCACCTCTACCCCCGGATATGAAAGAAATGCGAGGGCAGAGGGCCGGGGCCTTTGTGTCACTTAAAAAAAATGGCCAGCTTCGGGGCTGTATCGGTACCACTGCGCCCGTTTATGGCGATCTGGCTCAGGAAATAGCTCATAATGCTATCAGTGCTGGTAGCAGGGACCCGCGTTTTGCGCCGGTTGAGGCCGCGGAGTTGGATGATATAATCTATTCGGTAGATGTATTGGGAGCAGCTGAACCCTGCAGCCGGGAAGATTTAGAACCTAAAAAATATGGGGTAATTGTTAGTAAGGGTGGAAGGCGGGGTTTGTTATTGCCGGACCTGGAGGGTGTAGACACAGCGGAAGAACAGCTCTATATCGCCCTCAACAAAGCCGGCATTTCCCCCTCCGAGGACTATAAAATCGAACGCTTTGAAGTAATTCGGTATAAGTAAAAATACATACCCTGCCGCCAGGGGAGCATTGTAACCTCCTGGCGGCTTATGGTATGTGTTACCATGACCTATAATAATTTCATGTCTTGACGGACATACACGAGCTGCTAAATCCGTTGTAATCAGCCACCAGATATAGTATTTTTATTATGGATAGTTATGGATTAAGAGTAAAATAATAGGTAATTATAAGAGGCCCATCCTTACACATCGGGCAGTGAACAATATATGCTTAAGAAATCTGTTCTAATCCAAAAACATATAAATACTATGGAAAGGTGGTGACTTCTTGAATTATTACTCTCACTTAAATGATATCTTTATATCCGAGCGCCTGAAGCGGCGGTTAAGCGAAATAAGCAGTTATCCTATTACTACGGTCATTGCACCCATGGGCTTTGGAAAAACTACAGCTATGAACTGGTGGTCAAAACGTCAAGTCAAAAGTCAAACCAATTCCGTTATTCTGCGGCAAATTATTGTTACCAACAGTATTACCGATTTTTGGATGGGCTTCTGCCGGGCTTTCAAAGGCTATCCTGTATTAAATGAACAAATGAAAGCCCTCGGATACCCCCAGGATGCAAGTGCGATATCCATGCTGGCGGAGCTTTTGGATGATGCATTGTCGCCAAGTACCAGCCAAATTTATATTGTCATGGACGATCTCCATATCCTTCAGCAAAAACCATTGGTACCAATGTTGCTTTTCCTTTCACGCAGGCTGCCGGACAGTGTTCATATCATTCTTCTGTCCCGCAATCAGATTTTTAACGAGGAGGAACGGATGCGCCTCGGTAATCTGCTGGGTGAAATTACTGCCGATGACCTGCGGCTCAGCCAACAAGAGTTAGCTGTCTATGCCAGACGCTGTGGACTGGAACCCTCGGCTGAAGAAATTAATGTCCTGGCTACGCTTAGTGAGGGATGGATTTCCATGGTATATCTGAATTTCAAAGCCTATGCCCAGAATGGATGCTGGCTATCCAGTTCAGCCGACATTTTTACGCTGATTGATCAGGTTTTACTAGAGCCATTACCGGAACGTCAACGGGAGTTTCTTATTCTGATTGGCATAGCCGATGAGTTCACGGCAGATCAGGCAACCTACCTGTGGCAGCACCCGGATGCGGTGAAACTTCTTGCTTCCCTTTCAAAGAATAATGCTTTTATCACCAGGAACGAAAATGCAATTTATCGCTACCACCATATGCTGCGCCAGTGTGCCCGATATAAATTTGCCGAAAAACCTGAAGCTTATCAGAGGGAAAACTATTCCCGGTTAGGGCAATGGTACCTGGATAACGAAGAATATGTCCCGGCTTATTTCGCCTTCGCCAGTGCCCAGGACTGGAACGGCTTGCTTAAAACCCTGGAAAAGGATAAGGCGAAAAGTCTAAACACCGAACATAGTCAGGAATTTTTCCGCTGGATCAAATCCTGCCCCGAAGAGTATCTCTTGAGATACCCTACTGCCATCGTTGCGTGCATGGTCAAGATGTTTTCCTTCCATAATATCCCCGAAATCAAACGGATGAAGGGACTGCTGCTAAATTCCCTGGAGCAGGATACTACTCTAACCGAACAGGAACGACATGATCTTTTAGGTGATGCCGAGGTTTCTGAAAGTTTTCTTTGCTACAATAACATCTCTGCCATGAGTGCCCATCACCGCAAGGCCTGCGCATTACTTAGCCGCACTTCACTCAGTATTGACCCAAAAGGCGCCTGGACATTTTCTGCTCCGTCCATCTTTATGATGTACCATCGCAATGTAGGCGGCGCAGACAGCGAAAATGCCGAGATGCAAGAGTGCATGCCTTATTATTATCAGGTCTCGGACGGACATGGCAACGGTGCGGAGCATGGCTTTGCGGCTGACTTGTTCTATGAGCGAGGACAACTGACCGATGCCGACATTGCCAACCGCATAGCCATGACGGCGGCAAAGCAAAAAAAACAGTTCAGCGTTATGCTGAATTGCGATTTTCTTTCTATGCGTATGGCACTTTATAACGGAGACTTTGAAGCTGTAAAAAAACGCAGCCTGAATTGTCAGGAATGGCTGCGCCGAGAGCGGCAGTACACGCTCCTGAATACACTTGATATGTGCCAGGGATTTCTCTATGCCTTACTGGGACATCCGGAAACCGCACCCAAATGGCTGGCTGATGGACGGCTGCATGAGGCCCTGGTCTTGTTCCCCGCCACACCTATGTTGCATACTTTCTATAATCAGCTACTCCTGGCTCAGGAGCAATGGACGGCGGTAGTGGCAAGGCGCGAGGAATGTCAAAATCTGTATGGTATTTATCATAATGTACTTTGTGAAATCTGGCTCCACATCCAGCTTTCCGCTGCTTTGGATCAGATCGGTCGTCATACGGAAGCACTCAAAGAGCTTCACATCGCATTGGATATGGCGATTCCCGATGGCATTGTAATGCCCTTTGCCGAAAGCGAAGCCTACATAACGGCTCTGCTGCAGCAGCTGCAAAAGCAGGGCGTATACCTCGAGGAAATCGAGCGCATCCTGCCTTTATCGAAAAGCTTCCACAGCGCAAAACAGAAAATACTCTGGGAATATTGGGGTGAGCACGAAAACTATGGGCTGTCCGGGCGGGAACTGGAAGTTGCCCGACTGGCAGCCCAGCGAAAAACCAACCTGGAAATTGCTGCGGAGCTGAACCTGGCCGAAGGAACGGTGCGCAATCAGCTCTCGCGTATCTTTGATAAACTCAGCATCTCCGGCAGCAGCAAAAACAAGCGCCTGGAATTGGAGAATTTACTAAAATTAAAAAAATAGTGA